>JACMJP010000120.1 GCA_014380545.1 Chitinophagales bacterium
AATTTGGGATGGATGTTAAAATATTTGAAGAAGCTGCAGAAGCCAATCTCATGTTGCCCTATACCGGGGGCATGCCGCATAAACGCCATGCAATTCTTGCAATTAATATGAACGGTGGTGGTGGAATGGAAATTTGGCAATACACTTCAAGAAAACCGGTTGCTGCAAGTTTTGAAATTCAATATGGTGACCTCGGAATTTATGCTTGCAAAATAAAAAGCCGGGATATAAAGGCAACATATGATTTTCTCAAAAAAAATAATGTTGAATTATTGGGAGATATTTCAAAAAATCCTGCAGGTGCAGATCATTTTTATTTGAAAGATCTATATGGGAATATTTTTGAAGTAGTTCCTGCTGACGACTGGTATGATAAAACAAAATTTATAACAGGCGGAGTTTACGGAGCAATAATCGGTGTAAGCAATATTGAAAGATCACTAGCAGTGTATAAAGATATTTTAGGTTATGATAAAGTAATTTATGATGTATCCGGTGAGTTTGATGATGTGCATGTATTACCCGGCGGGAAAATAAAGTCAAGAAGGATTTTATTAACGCATACTGAAAACAGAAGGGGGGCATTTAGTAAATTACTCGGCAGATCAGAAATTGAACTAGTGCAAATTGAAGGAAGAACTCCAACAAAAATATTTGAGAACAGATATTGGGGTGATCTTGGATTTATTCATTTGTGTTTTGATATACAGGGCATGAAAGAAATGGAAGAACTTTGCAAAGCAAAAGGATTTCCGTTTACAGTTGACAGTGCAAAAAGTTTTGACATGGGTGAAGCAGCAGGGCATTTTACTTACATTGAAGATCCGGATGGAACGCTCATTGAATTTGTTGAAACACATAAAATCCCTATTCTAAAAAAAGTAGGCTGGTATTTAGATCTCAGGAAAAGAAATCCCGAAGAAAGTTTACCTAATTGGATGCTGAAGGCTTTGGCGTTGAATAGAAAAAGAGATTGAATGATTTAGTGATTGAAGAAGATTCAATTATAATTCTGCAACTTCCTCGCTGCTCAATTCTAATTCACTTTGTATTTTATTTCTTGAAGGGAAAAAAGAAATAAATAAAACAAGCAAAGCAAAAAATAAATACATGAATACAGCAGATTCTTCTACAAACATTCCTGCTAAGCAAAATAATGCTGCACCTTCTGTAATTGCACACCTAATAAGAAAAATCGTCTTCCAATTTGTAACTTTTCCATGAGCAGAAGAATTTCCGGTTTTCACTTTTTCTATTCTGCCCGGGTAAATTAAAAAATTAAATGCCAGAGCAAATACGGTGAGAAAGATGGCCACATACATAAGCGGACTTGAAAAATCTGTTTCTGCAGAAGGTAGTCCGCTTTGCAAAAACACAAGCACAGCAAAAAACAAGATCATTCCTGTAACCATCGCTCCATGAATAATATTCATTGTTGGAAATATTTTTTCATTCATATTTTTTATTTCTTTAATTGTTCATTTATCCAATGCAATATTGTATCAAAAATATTTTGTCTTTCAAATTCATGTTGCAATTCATGATATAATCCTTCAAATTCTTTGTAAGTTATTAAGTCTTTTCGCATTGCAGCAAATTCCCGGCTTGCAAGATGAGAAGTGAGTTTATCCCCGCTGCCATGCATTAGTAACATGGGATAACTTAATTTATCTGCATTTAATAAAATATTTTCTCCATGTGTAAGTATTTCAAAATATGCTGATACAGAAATTTTACTGTGATTTAATTTATCCTCCCTGTATTTTTTCACTTCTGCTAAATCATGTGAAATTGTTGCAGCATCCAGTCCTGTGGGTTGCTGTAACGATGGAATAATGGATTTTACTGTTTTTCCTAAAACAACTTTCCAGGGCGGGGGTTCAAAAGACAATTTTATCCAGGGAGATGTTACAATATATCCTTTAATATTTTCATCATGTGTTTGCATTGCATGGTTGATTGCAATATTTCCACCCATACTATGTCCGTAAATAAATATTGGTGTATCAGGAAATGTTTTTTTTGCTTCCTGCAATATCATTTCAGCATTTTCAATGTATTCAGAAAATGAACTCACATGTCCCCTTGCCCCCTCAGACATCCCATGCCCAATAAGGTCGCCGGTAAAAAAAGCAATATCGTGTTGTACGAAAAAATTTGCCACATGATCATACCTGCTGCTATGTTCACCCTGCCCATGCACCAGGCAAATTATTGCCTTTGGAGTTGAATCCGTTATCCAACTCTGACCAAAAATGTTCTTTCCCCTGGCTGATTTCCATGAATAGGTTTGATGCTTCATAATTACCTTTAATTGCGAAATATAGAAATATTTTAAGTTCTTATGGTGATGACAATGTTGTTCAAAACCTGTTCAAAAATTTATTTTTCAATAAATTATTCTTACTTTAATACGCAAATTTGCATCAATGTCTGAAGTTATGACTGCACAACGGAAACTGCATGTTTCAAAGATGGCGGAAAACCTGATTGGTTCCGAGATTATAAAACTTGCTGCTGAAATTACCCAGCGTATGAAGCAAGGGGAAAAAATTTATAATATGACCATCGGAGATTTTGATCCGAAAATATTTCCAATTCCAAAAAAATTAGAAGAAGAAATAATTCATGCCTACAGGAATAATGAAACAAATTATCCCGCTGCAAATGGCATTGAAAGATTGCGCATAGCAGCACAGCACTTTATAAAAAAACACCAGGGGCTGGATTATGATTTAGATGAATTTTTAATTGCCGGTGGCGGACGGCCGTTAATTTATGCAACTTATATTACATTACTTGATGCGGGAGATAAAGTAATTTACCCGGTGCCAAGCTGGAATAATAATCATTATGTGCATTTAAGCCATTGCGAAAAAATAGAAATTCAAACAAAGCCGGAAAATAATTTTATGCCTACGGCGGATGAGATTGCACCACATATAAAAGATGCAACACTTATTGCGCTATGTTCGCCGTTAAATCCTACAGGAACTACGTTGAGTAAAAATTCATTGCAAGAAATTTGTGATCTTGTTATTACAGAAAATAATCGCAGAAGTGCTGATCAAAAACCATTATATATTTTATTTGACCAGCTATACTGGACGCTCACTTTTGGAGAAATAAAACATTGCGATCCTGTTTCCTTAAGACCTGAATTAAAAGACTATGTAATTTATATTGATGGTTTAAGTAAAGCATTTTCAGCAACAGGAATAAGAGTGGGCTGGAGTTTCGGACCGAAGCAAATTATTGATAAAATGAAAAGTATTTTATCACACATTGGTGCATGGAGCCCAAAGCCGGAACAGGTGGCAGCCGCAAAATATCTTATGATGGATGATGAGGTAAATTCTTTTTTATCTGATTATAAAAATAAAATCCAGCAACGCCTTGATAGTTTTTATGCCGGATTTAAAATGCTTCAACAAAAAAATTACCCTGTGGAATGTATTGCTCCACAGGCTGCAATTTATCTTACATTAAAAATTGATTTCCGTGGTGCAACAACTGCTGAAGGAAATAAAATAAATACAATGCAGGATGTGTCAGATTATATTTTAGATGAAGCAAAAATAGGCTTAGTTCCTTTTTATGCATTTGGTTCTTCTAAAGAAAGTCCATGGTTCAGGTTAAGTATAGGCACTTGCAGTATGGATGATGTAAAAAATAGTATTGAGAGTTTGGAAAGGGCTTTAAACAAATTAAAATTCTGATACTGAAAAAACATTTCAGTAAAATGAAATTTATTTAATTATTCACAACATCATTCAACTTTAATATTTTTCCATTAAATCTTATTGGTACCTGATCTCGGCCACGAATACTTTTTTTATATGCCTGCATATGTAAATGCGGTTCAATGGAAAAACCCGTATTGCCAACTAAACCAAGAGGTGTTCCTGTTTTCAGCTTTTGCCCTTCTTTTACCCTGACAGAATTTTTCTGCATATGGCAAAGAATAATTCTTACATCATCCTTCTGTAAGATCACATAATTTCCCCCACGGTCAGTCTCATTCATATATGGGGGGATATTTTCTTCAATACTGTTTCTAACTGAAACCACTTTACAGTCGCAGGGGCTAACAACAGTATCACCGTAAATCGCATAATCTTTTATTTCTTTTGAAAAGATCTTTGATCCCCTCATACCTTTATCATTTAATTTGATAATATCATAAGCAAATGAATATTCAATTCTTGAGCGGTGTGCAGCATTTGTAAGTTTACTATTCCCGCCCTGCTGTATTGCATATGTTCCTTCAGCAAGCGGAAAAGAAAGTTCTATGCCTTTAAGATCGCTATGAGTACTCCGTATGATCTCATAATTGGCAAATGCAAATACACTACAAAAAACAGTTGCAATAATTCCGGCAATAGCTGAATTTTTTTTCCTGCCTTTATACTTTTTATATTTCCTGTAAAAAAAGAAATAGATAACAGCGAAGAGCAAAGCAAGTATATATCTTACAGCATAACCAATATATGGCCATGCGCCTGCCTGGTAAATGAAAATAAAACACAGCAGAAATGCGATAAACCATACAAACCAATTGTATGTGAAAAAATTTTTATTGCGCAGCAACAACAGGAAAAATATAACGGGTAATAATGTTGAAATGAGAATGTACGGGTAAACAAACATGCTGTTAACAGGTGAATTTGCTTTAAACGAAGATACCGGTTGAATTATTGGTGCCGCAAAGAATTAAGTAGTCGCTGGGTTTATCAGTAAAATAGCTACAACAAGTCATTTGCCAAATTTGCCAGCTCACTTCTTTCACCTTTTTGCAGTGTAATTACTGAACACATCGGATGATTTTTAATTTTATCAATCAAATAACTCAAGCCGTTACTGTGTGTATCAAGATAAGGTGTATCAATTTGATTAATGTCGCCTGTAAAAACAATTTTTGTATTTTCTCCTGCTCTTGTGATTATTGTTTTTACTTCCAGCGGTGTAAGATTTTGTGCTTCATCAATAATGAAAAAAATATTTGAGATACTTCTTCCCCTGATATATGCTAAAGGTTGTATCACTAATTTTTCCTGTTCAATCATTTGTGCGATCGCTTTATATTCGCTATCATGTGGGTCATATTGATTTTGAATTACCTTTAAATTATCCCACAGCGGTTCCATGTATGGATTCAATTTACTTTTAATATCGCCAGGTAAATAACCAATATCTTTATTATTAAGCGGCACAATTGGTCTTGCAAGAAATATTTGTTTATAATTTCTTCGCTGTTCTAATGCGCCTGCCAATGCAAGTAATGTTTTCCCGCTGCCGCTAACTCCCTGCAAAGCGACTAATTTTATTTCGGAATTCAGGATCGCATTCATTGCAAATACCTGGTCAGCATTTTTAGGCTTAATTCCGTAGGTGGTATGTTTATTTATTTTATGAAATGATTTTTCCTCAGAACTGTAGGTTGCTAAAACACTACTGCTGCCATTCTTTAGAATAAAACATTGATTTGCATACGGCTCCTGCTTAATTATTTTTTTGAAGCTGATAAATCCCTCTTCATAAATTTCGTCAATTGTTTCATGCTTCACTCCCTCAATAGTTTCTATAGGCTCCTTCAAAAAATCAGGGTCTTCAATCTTATCATTTTTATAATCTTCACTAAATAGCCCAAGCGATTTTGCTTTGAGGCGGAGATTAATATCTTTTGTAACAAGAATAACGGTATGAGCAGGATATTTTTTCTTTACAACAAGAGCAGTATTTAAAATCTTATGATCAGGTTTTTCTTCGCCAAAAATTTCTTCTGCATTAAGGCCATTATGTTCGTACATCATAACAACCATATTGCCGGTACTTCTTCCATTAATAGGTTTCCAGTCCTGCAATGTTCCCTGTTGTGATTTCTGGTCTAGAAAACGGATGAACTCCCGTGCTTCGTAGTTAATGGTTTCATTTCCCTTTTTAAAATTATCCAATTCTTCCAATACTGTAATTGGAATTACTACATCATGTTCTTCAAAATTATTAACTGAGTTGTGGTCGTGCAGGATGACAGATGTGTCAAGTATGAAAATTTTTTTCCCAGTCTGCACTTTTTCTTTCTTCTTCAACGGCATATTTAATTGGTGCTCCGAAAATAAACCGGTATTTTAGTTAAACAAGCTACGGATGTAAACAAATTTTAGGATGTTGTCTGCAATTAAATACAGGTGTTGTAATTAACCTGTTTGCAATAACTTTGATCTTATGAAAAAAATGCTTGATGAAAAAAACAATTAAACAATTATCTGTTTTGTCCATGTTATTTTTTTGTGCAGCACTATTTTGTGCACATGAATACATTCTCATTTCAGAAGATTATTTTCTAACCCGTGGTGATAAATTGTATGTTCATTTATTTGTATCGCAGGGATTTAATATAGAACTTGAAAGACCTCTGCAAAAATCCATCACAAGAAATTTTTCATTGGAAACAAATACTGTAAAAACAAATTTATTGCAAACAACAAAAGATGATCAAATATCTGTAATTGATACAATAGTGAATTTTGACGGGCAGGCATTAATTAGTATGGAAAGAGATTACAGCAGAATTGAATTAGATCCTGAAAAATTTGCTGCATATTTAAAAGAAGACCATTTGGATAATATAAAATTTGATCCCGCCAATACAACTACAAATCAAAGGGAAAAATATTCCCGCTATTTAAAATGTTTGATTCTTTCAGGTGATGATGTTTCAGGCAACCTTTTTAAAAAAGAATTAAATTATGATCTTGAAATTATTTTATTAGATAATCCTTATTTAAAAAAAACCGGAGATGAACTGCAATTCCAGGTTAAGTTTATGGGTAAACCATTAAGCATGAAAACTGTAACTGCAAGAAACAGAACGGGTGATGAAAATGCAATATCCTCAATTACAAAAACAGATGAAAATGGTATCGCTAAAATTAAATTAGATAGAGAAGGAACATGGATTTTACATTTAACTCACATGATACCCTGTGCAGATAAAAATGATTGCGACTGGGAAAGTTTTTGGGCAAGTTATTCATTTGGAGTGAAAGGAGAATAGATATTGATAGCGGAGCATTAATGAATGGTGTACTTTTCACTCTTTGTTTTTAAAATTTTATTCAATTCCTTAACTGTTATCGATCTTTATAAAAACAACTTAACATTAAATCTTTTAAATTAAATCATATGCCTCATTTTGTAATTGATTGTTCTGAAAATATAACCCACTTAAAAACGCCGGAAGAAATAATGGAAGCAGTATATAATACTGCAGAATCAACAGAACTTTTTAAGGAAGGAGATATTAAAGTACGAATTAATCCATTTAAATATTTCAAGCTTGGCGATTCAAAAGATGATTTCATTCACATTTTTGCCAATATAATGGAAGGAAGGAATACAACTCAAAAAAGTAACCTTTCCCGAAAAATAATCAGCAGGCTGAAACTAATGTTCCCCAATGTTCCAATAATATCAATAAACGTAAGTGATTTTGAAAAATCAACCTATTGCAACAGGTCAATGGTTTAAATTTAAAGCAAAGGAATTATCTGAAACAAAAACACATACTTATGGTTCAAAAAAAATCCCCCGCACCTTTTACAGTGCGGAGGAGCGCACACACATAAAACATACTATCTGTTTAAAATTACAGTGCGGGTTATTTTTTCATCATTTACTTTTAGCGCAATAAAATATGTTCCGTTTTGCAGTTTTTCATTTATTGAAATATACTTATTTATTATTTTTCCTGTGTTTTCTATTTCCTGTTCATGCACTTTTTCTCCGAGCATATTATATATTTCCATATTTACGTTTGCAAATTCAGGAATACCATTGGCATATAGTAAAACATTTCCATTGCTTGGATTCGGTGAAAGCATAAAATCTAATTTATTTGCAGGTATTAACCCTTCCTGAATTATATCAGCAGCATCAAGTTTTAAAGCTTCTTCATCAGTAGTAAAATCCAATGCATCAACAAGGTCATCATAATTTGTTCCGTAAACAAAAATGAAACTTCTGATAGCACCCGGATTAAGAACAGGCACACGGAAGGTTAAAGTCATCGCCTCATCTCCCTCCCGTTCTCCTGAACTTTCATGACCACCCATTCCGTTCCATGCATCAGAAGGAATTAATGATGTTGTTGAAAATCCACCGTAAGCAACCCTTGCGCTCCCTGAATATGATCCCAGTCCCAGAAAACATCCGTAAGTTAAACCCTCGGCTGTTACAAGTGACCAGTCGTCAACCGGTTGATTTTTAATTACGATATTGTTTGTACCAAATCCACCACCGCTCCACTCTACATCCTGGTCCGGATCAACATTGCGGCTGTAATAAATGTCATAAATCGGTTCATCACCTTTATTAATAAGAATAATACGGGTAATAATATTTGTGGTTCCATGATGGATATTAGTAATCTGACGAACTGCAAGTCCGGTTTCACCAACCGCTCCTCGCCATACAGAAGCAACATTTGCTGCTGCTAAGTGATAATTTGTTAATTCTCCCGGAATATCTGTGTCGAACTGAAATTCATTTACATACACATCACTCCCTATTTGAATTGCAAAACCTTCAACAGGTGAGCCAGGCGCAAAATAATCTCCGCAATATTCAGGTGTTCCGACGTCCCATCCGTCTTTATCTCCATCTGCTACCATTCCGTAATAGAAAGAATTAAAGTGATAATCTGCGGGAGGAGTTTCATCAGTAAGGAAAACACCGCTTTCTGAATTAACAACCATTTCTACATAGGTTGATTTTAAAAAGGCTGCATTGCCAACAATTTGAGAAAAAAGAATGTTTGAAGAAAGTAACAGCAATCCGATTGCCATCACTTTAAAGTTAAAGTGTTTCATAATTAGGTTTTTAAATGAGTTAATTTATTTCGATCACAAATTAGAAAATCATTTTCATCTTACCAAAAAAAAATGGGAAGATTTTAGTCATGAAAAATGCGGTCCTAATTTTTATTAATCAAAATGTGTAGAAGAAGCCAATATATGCTCAAAAAATTTCAACTGCACATCAGCTTCATAAGCAGGAATTATTTCTGATAAGATATCATTTATTAATTTGTATTCATCGAGTAGCTGCTCTTTCTGAAAATATAATTTACCTGTGCGACGAATTGCAAAATCAGAAATATTTGTTGTCATTTCATGTTGCACACTATATAAAATTTCAGCATAAAGAATTCTTTTTTTCGGGTTCTGTATCACATTATATTTTTCAAATGCAAGTTCAATTATTTTATCTGTATCCGTTCCGTATGTTTTCACTAAATAATTGATATGATCTGTATTAATTTGTATTTGTTTTGCCTCCCCTGCCCTGCGCTCAATATATTCTTCAATTGGAATTTCAAAACCAGCACCATGTAATTGTATTGTTGAGGTTTTACAGGCAGGATAATCAATATCATTTTCTCTTTTAAATTTGTCTGCAATTAAATCAACAGCTTTTTCAGCCATTTTTCTATAGCCTGTTAATTTGCCCCCTGCAATTGAAATTAATCCACGGTCAGAAATAAATATTTCGTCTTTTCTTGATAATTCTGAAGGGGATTTTCCATGTTCATGAATTAATGGTCTTAACCCTGCCCATGATGAAATAATATCTGTCTTCTGTAATTGAACGGAGGGAAACATTTTATTTACTGCATGTAATAAATAATTTACATCTTCTTTCGTAACTGCAATATCATCTTTATCACCGGAATAATTTGTATCTGTTGTACCAATATATACTATTTCATTTCGGGGAATTACAAATATCATTCGTTTATCACTTTCCACATCAAAGTATACAGCATGCTGAACATGTAATCTAGTTTTATTTACAACAATATGAATTCCTTTTGTCAGATGTAGCGTTTTTTCCTCCGGTGGATTATCTGATCTTCTTACCTCATCTACCCAGGGGCCAGCCGCATTGATAATTTTTTTTGCATAAACATCGTGAGATGTATTTGTTATAAGATCATGCAATTTTACTCCTGCTATTTTATTTTCTTCAAATAAAAAGTTTTCAACCTTCGCATAATTCAAACAGGTTGCTCCGTACTCAGCGGCAGTTTTTAATATCTCAATTGTTAATCTTGCATCATCCGTTCTATATTCTTTATATACTGCACCCCCAATCAATCCATTTGTTTTTAACAATGGTTCGAAATTTTGTATCTGCAATTTTCCAAGCATTCTATATGCATCCTGTTTTTTTACTTTTGCTAAAAAATCATACACCCATAATGCAAGCGAAGTTGTAGTTCTTCCAAGACTTCCATTTTTATAAATTGGTAAAAGCATATTAATGGGCTCCACCAAATGAGGAGCAAGCTGATGAATTATGCCCCTTTCCATTCCAACCTGCCGCACCAGGGCAAACTCCAATTGTTTTAAATACCGCAGACCGCCATGAATTAATTTAGTTGATTTGGATGATGTGCCGCTTGCAAAATCATATTTCTCTAAAAGCAAAACCTGCATATCCCTTGAGGCTGCATCAAGGGCAATCCCCGCACCTGTTATGCCTCCACCTATAATAATAAGATCAAATCTTTTTTTATTGATGCCGGCAGAAATACTGTTTCGATGTAATGCAGATAATTGCATGAGTCGAAAATAGAATCAGATACTCACAATATAAAATATTTTGCAATAAATCGTAATGCGGAAAAAGATTTCAATTAATTACAATTAATTACTGAATAAATTAAATCAATTAATTTACTTATTGTTTCTATCCTCATCACTTTACACATTATCGTATTTACATACTATCTTCGCCGCTTAAATTAATAAAATGACTGCAGATAAATTAAATGAATTAAAAGAGAAGCTGCTTATTTTGAGGAGGTTTCTTTGACTACGATGACCGCAAACACCAGGTATCAGAAGATGAACAAATAACACAACAACCGGGGTTTTGGGATGATCCTAAAAATGCCGAAACGGTTTTAAAAAGAATTAAAGTAAATAACCTTTTTGTAAATCAATATGAAAAGGCGCAAACTGCTGTTGAAGATCTCAGTGTGTTATATGAATTTTATAATGCTAATGAAGCGACTGAGGAAGAAGTGGATACTGCTTATAATGCTGCAAAAGAAATTGTTGATGAACTTGAATTTAAATCCACACTGAGTGAACCGGAAGATGCATTACCTGCAATCATGACAATTAATTCCGGTGCGGGTGGCACTGAAAGTTGTGATTGGGCAAGCATGTTATATCGAATGTACATAATGTGGGCACAAAAAAATGATTATAAAGTAACAGAATTAGATTACCAGGCTGGTGATGTTGCAGGAATTAAGTCCGCTACGTTGGAAATTGAAGGTGAATTTGCATATGGTTTATTAAAAAGTGAGAATGGAGTGCATCGCCTTGTGCGTATTTCACCGTTTGATGCAAATGCAAAAAGACATACAAGTTTTGCAAGTGTTTTCGTTTCCCCGTTAATTGATGATACAATTGAAATAAATATTTCACCGAGTGAACTTACATGGGATACTTTCAGAAGCGGCGGCGCAGGTGGACAAAATGTAAATAAAGTAGAAACTGCTGTGCGGGTTACGCATTTGCCTACCGGCATTGTTGTAAGTTGCCAGGTAAACAGAACGCAGGGGCAAAACCGTGAATTAGCGATGCAAATGCTGCGCAGTAAATTATATGACCTTGAACTGCAAAAACAACAGGCAGAAAAAGATAAAATTGAAGGAACAAAGAAAAAAATTGAATGGGGTAGTCAGATAAGAAATTATGTTCTGCACCCATATAAATTAGTAAAAGATGCAAGAACAGGATATGAAAGTGGAAATGCTGATGCAGTTTTAAATGGTGGAATAAATGAATTTATAAAAGCATATTTGCTGATGGAATAATCATCATAAAAACTCGGGTGGGTACTCCATCCTGAAATGCCCGTTTAATTTTGCTTTCTCCCTTATTTCAGCAACCTGCTTTACTGCGGGCAGGATTTTTTTTATATGTTCAATAATTAATTTTTGTCTTGCAGTTTCTCTCGGATGACGCAGTAATTCAAATTCCTCCAATAAATTAAATCCAACGTAATGAGCTAATTTAAATGATTTAAAAGTAAAACCTTCTTTAACTACATCTTCCTTAATATCCAGTAGTTTAAATAATTCCAGTGCAAGCTCTTCCAGTTCAAATTTTGTTTTACTATGGTGGTCTTCAATATTTTCCATTACACTCACTACCGCCCCACTATATAATTTATCAGGCACTTCTTTAATTACCTCAAGTACCCTTACCACTTGCAAGCCCTCCACTTTAATATCCATCTCACCTTCATCGTATGTTTTCTCCACTGAATTTATTTTCATCTCAGTGCCATACTCCAATATTGCATTTTTATCTATTACCGGAATTGCAAATGTTTTTTCTTCATCCACACATTCTTTAATCAACTGCTTATATCTCGGTTCAAAAATATGCAGATTCATTTTCTCACCCGGATAAGCAACTAAACTTAATGGAAATATGGGAATAAATTTCTGCAGCATACCTGCAATTATACAAACTTATTTTTGTGAATAAATAAAATAGAATTGATAATTATAATGCAGAGCCTTTTATGTGACGTTAAGTAATGGCATTGTTTATATCAAAGAAGGAAGTAAAATTCCGCTCTTGATTTAAGACATCATCTCTATTGCCTGCTGAATGAGTTTCTTCACATTCTCCTCAGTAGTTTTTTCCGCCGCATTTTTTAATGATGAAAGTGCTTTGGGTATATTGTTGGCCCGTTCGTCTTTTCGGGAAGTAAAATTGGAAATATCCTGTATAGTACCAACAAGGCTGAGGCTACCGGTTTTTTTACTGAGTTGTATAAGTCCCTGATTAGCTACGTATTTTATGTTGCCATCCGGCAGTGATATTTTGTATTCAATGCTGAAGGGTTGCCCTTTTTCGGTACTGCGGTTAATGGCTTCCTTTACAAGTGCTACTTCTGCAGGGTCAACGTTGTGGAGATAATCATTAAGTGTTGGTTCAAATTCCTGCTGTCTTCCAAGAATGCGAAAAACCTCTTCGCTCCAGTACATTTGGTTTGTAACAATATCTAGCTCCCAGTTTCCGATGCGGGCCATTTTTTGTGCTTCCAGCAGGCGTTGTTCGTTCAATTTAATGGCTTTTGCATAATTCTCTAATTTCATTTGCAATTGATGCCGTTCCATTGCATAGGCTATGGTTCGTGAAAGAAGGTTACTATCGAACTGCCCCTTCACGATAAAATCCTGTGCACCTGCTTTCACTGAGTTGAGGGCCACAGTTTCATCTTCCAAACCAGTCATGACAATTACAGATTGCTCGGGAAATTCGTCGAGCATTGTTTTGATGGTATCAAATCCTGAGCTATCTGGCAGAGTAAGGTCCAGCAATACAATGTCGTAGTCTTCTTCCTCCATCATAAGGAGTCCTTTGCGGAGTTCCTGCACTTTGGTAACGGTTGGGATCATCATAGTGGATTCATTCAAATAAATTTCCACCAGCCTTGCATCAGCAGGGTTATCTTCAACTAAAAGGATTTTTGTTTGTAGTCTTTCGTCCATATTCTAAAATCTTTCGTGATTTTCGGGGGGTAGTTTTACAACAGTGAACCAAAAGTTCTCTATCTGGCGAATTGCATAAATAAAATCATCAAGGTCAGCAGGTTTAGTAATAAAACAGTTTGCATGCAGCTTATAACTTTTAATTATGTCCTGCTCAGCTTCTGATGTTGTGAGAATTACTACAGGTATCATTTTCAGGTTTTCATCTGTTTTAATTTCTGCAAGAACTTCTCTTCCGTCTTTACGGGGAAGATTAAGATCAAGTAAAATGAGATCGGGAGTTGGAGAAAGCTCATATTTACCTCGCTTACGAAGAAATTCAATTGCTTCAACACCGTCTTTAACAACATGTAAATAATTTTTCACTTGGCTTTCCTTCAATGCTTCAATGGTAAGCCTGATGTCTCCGGGATTATCTTCAACCAGCAATATTTGAACAGTACTATCTTTTTTCACAGTTAAAAGAATAAAATAGATATGCTCAGGCTGCATCCCGAAAAACTAAAATCCGCAGCAAATATCGGAAACAGAAAAATGTAACTAGGTTATTTACTTAACTTTTTTTCAACATTCTACCGTACCTCTAATTGGGGCTGCTCAGCATAAATATATATTGGATAACATTTGCCCCCATTTGTAATGCTTTTTGCCGCACATCTTCAGGGTCTTTATGTACATCGTCCCAGCCATCGCCGAGGTCGGTTTCGTAATTATAAAATGCGATCATACGCCCTTCATAAAAAATACCGAATGCCTGAGCCGGTTTGCCGTCATGTTCATGAATCTTTGGAATTCCGTTTTTAAATTCATATTTCTGGTGATATACAGGATGTGTATAAGGCAACTCTATAAATTCCAATTCGGGAAAAACTTTTTTCATAGAAACCCTGATGTAGGGGTCAAGACCAAAATCATCATTAATAAATAAAAAACCGCCGCTTATTAAATATTTGCGCAAATTTTCAGCTTCAGCATCATTAAAAATAATATTTCCATGCCCGGTTAAATACACAAAAGGATAATTAAAAATTTCAGGGCTTCCGGATTCTACTACAACATATTCTGTACTGATATCGGTTTGCAAATTCTTATTACAAAATTCTGCAAGGTTTTTTAGGGAATGTACATCATTATACCAGTCACCTCCGCCGCTGTATTTTAATAATGCAAATTGTATTTGCTGCGCATGTACGCATATTGGCAAGGCACTAATTAAAAGAATAACAAAAAATTTATTTTTCATGCTGGTGTATTTCTGAAATTGTATGTATTGTCTGGCAGGTAACTATTCCTGCTGTTTCTGTTCTTAAACGATAGCTCCCTAACGATGCAGGTACAAATTTATTTTTCATTGCAATATCAATTTCATCTGTTGTAAAATCTCCTTCCGGACCAATAAGGATTGTAACATCAGAATTTGGTTTTAAGACATGTGCTAATGTTTGTTTCTGCCCTGATTTGCAATGGGCGATAAATTTTTGTGCAGTATTATTTTCATGATCTTTAATGAAGGCATTAAATTCTGTTAAAGGGTTTAAAACAGGAAGATAAGCTCTTCCGGATTGTTTAATTGCAGCAATTAAAGTTTGTTCCACCTTTTCAATATTTATTTTTCTGCGTTCTGAATTGTTACAAAGCAGAGGAGTTATTTCATCAATTCCTATCTCTGTTACTTTTTCAAGAAAAAGATCAAAACGGTTGGATGATTTCGTAGGAGCAATAGCAATGTGCAAATTGAAATTATTTTCTTTTTTTTGCTGATGTGTGGAAATGATTTTTACAGAACAGCCCCTTTTTGATATCTCAATGATCTCTGCAGCGTAAATATTTCCTTTACCGTCAATTAACTGCATCTGATCTCCGGCTTTCAGGCGCAACACATGCACAGCATGATGCATTTCTTTTTCGGGTAAAGAGATTATTTGTTTTAAATTAATTTCCGGGCAATAGAAAATATACATGCAGCAAAATTATTTTATTACTGCAACAGGACGAAACCCGATGTAAGGTGAGGGTGGGTTTATTCCCTTGTATTCATCAGCCGCAGTAATTTTCATTTGAATGATACTGCTGTTCCAGCTTCCTCCCCTTGTGTGCCCTTTTTCATTCAGCATTTCCGCTACATTGCCGCTCAGATTATATAATCCATACGCATTTGGAAAATAGGATTTTGCATAATTGGTAGCCAGGCATGTTCCATCGTTGGGAGAATTATAATTGCATAATTCAAAGTCCTTTTCCTTTCCCGGCGAAATATTTTCCCAGGGATACTCTGCATCTTCTTTTCCGCCTTTAGCTGCATATATCCATTCTTCGGCATTCGGTAATCTCACATCAACTGTACTTATTTTTTTCTCTAATTTATTTTCAAGCCAGTCACAAAATAAATTTGCCGCTTCGTAGGAAATATTTACTACCGGATAATCAGCAAATTCAGAAGTAAGGTGATAATCTGCAGGGTAAGAGTTTTCAAAGTTCAATGCGTTATTCCATCCTGCAGAATCTATTTTACAAATTGCATAATCATCAAACCGTGTTTTCTTTAAGAGGTAATTTAAAAATTCGGCATATTGTTTATTCGTAATCTCCGTTTCGAAAATATAAAAATCATTTACAGCAACTTCCCTATCATATAATTCCATTTTTCCGGCAGGGATGTATTTAAATCCATATTTAAAAAGATGTTTGGCTTTTTTATCAGGGGAAAAAGATGTGATACAAATAATGGAAAAAAGAATAAGAAGCAGAACGAGTATTTTTTTCATTGAAAAAATTATTGTGGAATAAAATTATAAATATTATCAGGATAAATAAAAGACTTTTTGCGCAAAAATGTGAGCAGAAGGTACCAGCTAAAATGAAATCATATCAATTTAAATTCCTTAAACCCTTCCGGTGTATAATAAATAATTACTTCGTTTTCTTTTACAGATTGTAAAAACTCAACTGTGTAACTATGGTTCCAGTCATCAAAATCAACTTTCACAAAGTCATCAGCATAGTCATAACCTCCTTTATCTTTCATCCAAAACCACCTCCCCCATTCATTGAGTGTGACCTGTAATGTGTTGCTGTTTTTCTGCTCTATTGTAATACTGTTTTGAACGGAATGCATATTTGCCCATGCAATTTCCTGAATACGTCCATACATTTCAATATCTTTTAAAATACTCAGGCTCCTATCCATTCTCGCATCATTTCTGAAAATATACGCACCCTCGAAATAACATGGCTGGTTCAGCACATAAACCTTATCGGAATCTTTCCACTGAAAGGTTTCTGTAGCCATATCCTGAACTGTAGCGGCATTTTTCCAGCGAACAATATAATTCTGCAACAAATAGATATTCAACACAGAAATAATAATTACCACTCCAATCAGTATTTTTTTACCGGTAAAAGATAATAACAGACATATCAAAATATAAATAAAGAAAGAAAAGAAATACCCAAGCCGATCGTTCTGCACCTGATTAAGGTACATAAAAAACATGGTTGAAACAGGAATAAGACATGTAATCATTAGCAGGAAAAACATTGCTGATACAATAACCTTATTCTTATATTTTTTATATAAGAATAATATAGCTGCAATTATAAAAATAAATGCACCGGTTAGAATATAAGGATTTAAAGCTGCCGAATAGAAAATGTCCCTGTATTTGTAGTCGAAGAAATGGATGTAGCCTGTGTATTTAATGAAATACTGCAGCATTGTTCCCGGAGTGTGTAAGGTGAACAAAGTTTTGGTGTGTGTATCACTTCCATAGTGGCCTATGTAACTTCCATGCACATAATTATTCGCCAGGAAATAACATGCAATAATTAGAAACATAGGAAATGCAATAAACTTAAGATTAGAAACAAAAACTTTTCGGGAAAACGGTCTATCCCATAAAAATGTGAAGATGATAAAATATAAACCCGGAAATACAAGTGATATTTCCATGGTAACAATTGAAAAAATAAACAATAAATAAAAAATAATTAAGTACGATATTTTTTTTGTGGTTAAAAAATTTTCATATAAATAAAATCCCGTCCACATACATAACATGGAAAAACCATAGTGCATGGTAGCGCCCCAAACAATATTTTCTGTTTGGTAAGGTGAAAATAAAAATAGAAATGCCCCGCATATCGCTATTTCATTGCTATATGTTATTTTATTTTTTTCAAATATTTTTTTAAAGACCAGATAACCGATAAAAGTATTCAGAGCATGCAATACAGTGAGGAGTAAAAACCACGGTAAGGCATGTGTGTCAAAAACTATATATGCACAATTATAAATAATGTCATGCCCATAAAATAAACTTGTAAAATCGAAAGAAGTATAAAATGTACTCCATCCTTCATGCTTGAAAAAATACATCCATGAAATAGTATCATCTAAAAAATGTGCACCAAATGCATTTATATAAACAATGCAGGTAAGGATATAAAAAATAACAAAAGTGATTATTTTTTTCATCAGCAGGCACTACAAAAATACCAAATCAAAAAAATAAAAGGCCGTTTTAAAAAACAGCCCTAAATCGTATTTATAATTTTAAATTAAACCTTCGCACCCACCTTTGGTGCAGCAGCTAATATTTCTGTGTTTGCTTTATCCGCATACTTTTCAAAATTCTTTATGAATTGTGTTGCAAGGTTATTTGCTTTTTGATCATAAGCATTTTTGTCTGCCCAGGTATTTCTCGGATCTAATATTTCATTGGGAACATTCGGACATGTTGCGGGCATTGCTAAACCAAATACATCGTGCGTTTTATATTCAACATTATCTAATACCCCATTTAATGCTGCAGTTATCATTGCCCGTGTATGCGATAATTTCATCCGGTGCCCCACACCATAACTTCCTGCTGTCCATCCAGTATTGATCAACCAAACATTTACATTGTGTTTCTGCATTTTTTCTCCAAGCATTTCAGCATACTTGGTTGGGTGCAATGGAAGAAACGGTGCACCAAAACAAGTTGAAAAAGTTAATGTAGGTTCAGTAACGCCTGCTTCTGTTCCCGCAACTTTCGCAGTGTATCCACTTAAGAACTGATACATTGTTTGCCCCGGAGTTAATTTACTGATTGGAGGAAAGACTCCGGATGCATCGCAGGTTAAAAAGAAAATATTTTTTGGAGTGCCTCCAATGCTTGGCTGCATAATATTTTCAATATAATCAATAGGATAGCTTACCCTGGTGTTCTCTGTTTTTTTAATATTTGTAAAATCAACTTCTCTTGTGTTTGGATAATATTCTATGTTCTCTAAAATACTTCCGAACCTGATTGCATTAAAGATCTGAGGTTCATTTTCTGCTGTAAGGTTTACGCATTTGGCATAACAACCGCCTTCAAAATTAAATACACTATTCTCTGTCCATCCATGTTCATCATCGCCAATTAATCTTCTGTCAGGATCTGCACTTAAAGTTGTTTTACCTGTTCCGCTTAATCCAAAAAATACCGCTGTATCTCCATCTTTACCAACGTTTGCAGAGCAGTGCATACTCAATACATTCTTTTCCTGTGGCAGCCAATAATTTAATACTGTGAAAATTCCTTTTTTCATTTCCCCTGTGTAACCCGTTCCGCCAATTATAATAATACGTTTTGTAAAATCAATCATCGCAAAATTTTCGGCCCTTGTTCCATCTGACGAAGGATCTGCATGAAAACCAGGGGCATTTATTATTAACCAGTCAGGAGTCATGCTTTTTATTTCTTCATCACCGGGGCGAAGGAACATATTATTACAAAATAAATTTCCCCATGGATATTCATTAATTATCCGGATATTTAAGCGATATGCAGGATCAGCACATGCGTAATTATCCCGAACCCAGATATTTTTATCACTTAAATAATTTAAAACTTTTTGATAAAGTTTGTCAAAAGTTGCACTATCGGTGGCGATATTAAAATTATTCCAGTCAACAGTATTTTCTGTTTTTGCATCCCTTACTGTGAATTTATCTTTTGGCGCCCTCCCCCTGAAAGTTCCGGTATCCACAACTAATGCACCGCTATCAGCAAGTTCTCCATAGCCGTTTCTTATACAATGTTCCACTAATTCTGCAGGCGAAAGGTTCCAGTACGCAATAGCCTGGTGCTTAAGCCCTATGGATGAGAGGTTTGCATTCGGGTTTTTTAATCCGTATTCTTTCATGTAATTGTTGTTTCCTTTCAGAGGGCAAAGGTAAGTTAAGGGCTGCATTTTTATCAACAACATCTTTCAAAACATTTATAATTTTCCATTGTAAGCCCGTAAATTTATGTTTCCAAATAAGAATTGTAAGAGTTCTGTGAACAAAGGAAACTTTTAAAATAATAAGCTGCAGCTTTATGATTGAAAGCTACAGTTTTAAAAAAATGCCACAATATGAAAATACGTTTACTGCTTTGCAGCGCCTTTTATTGCTTAGTTATATCAAAAGAAATGAATGCCCAGGAATTTACATGGGCAAATGCATTTCATGGTAATGATGCGCAAACGGTTCCATCAGTCACCACTGATGACGCAGGTAATGTATATTCTGCAATTAATTTCTGGAATGAAGTGGATGCGAATCCGAATGCAGGAGTTACAAATTTTACTTCTGCAGGTTCACAGGATATTGCAATAGTAAAAACAGATGTTGCAGGAAATTTTATTTGGGGGAAGAAGATAGGCGGAAGTTTATTTGAAAATATAAGAACTATTGTTACTGACTCAGAAAATAATTTTTATATCATTGGTTATTTTAATGGTACAGTTGATTTTGATCCTTCTGCAACAATACATAATTTAGTTTCTGCAGGTGGTGCCGATGCATATCTTGCAAAATATGACGCTGATGGAAATTATTTATGGGCATTAAATATTTGCAGCTCAGGTTATGAGGAATCTTATGGCGTTTCAACAGATGCTGATAACAATGTTTACCTCACCGGATATTTTCAAAACACAATTGATTTTGATCCTTCGGCTTCTACTTTTAACTTGTCCGCAATTGGAAGTAATGCAATATTCTTTTTAAAATTAAATGCTTCGGGTAGTTTTATTTTCGCAAAACAAATTGCTTATGCTTATGTAAATAGTTTTATTACAGATGCTGAGGGAAATATGTATGTAACAGGAAATTTTTTCGGAACAATAGATTTTAACCCCGGTGCTTCTACATATAATTTAACCGCCTCAGGTTTTGGGTATGATATGTATGTTTTGAAATTAAGCAGCGATGGAATTTTTCTTTGGGCTGATAAAATGAGTGGTTCGAATAATGAAACCGGGCAATGTATTTACTATGATGCAACAGATAATGTAATTTATGCCGGGGCGCAATTCGAAGGAACGGTTGATTTTAATCCCGGCGCAGGAATAGAAAACCGGATTTCTGCAGGTAATTTTGATGTATGTATTTTAAAATTAAACAGCGACGGCGCATTACTTTGGTCAAGATCATTTGGCAATTCAAATTATGATGCTGCATTTGGCTTGCAGTTAAATTCAAATGATTTATTTATTACAGGAAATTTTTATGGGACACTTGATATAGATCCCGGTGCCGGAACTTATGAAGTTATTTCAAACGGATCTTCAGATATTTTTTTACTAACACTAAACACTTCAGGAGATTTTACAGGCGCACAGTCTTTTGGAGGAACACTCGAGGATAATGCTGCCACTCTGCACATTGCTGATAATAATGCAATGTTTATATCAGGATTTTTTGAAGGTGAAGTAGATTTTGATGCGGGAGATGATGAATTTTTTCTTGACTCTGATTTTACAGGATGGGATGGATTTGTTTCTAGGTATTGCCTGCCAGTTATTATAGAAGATAGTATAACAATTTGTGAAGGAGACAGTATTTTTATTGGTGGCGAATTTCAGAGTGAGGCGGGAACATATTATGATTATTTTTTAACCGCAGAGGGCTGTGATAGTACAATCATAACTTATCTCGAAATTGGCGATCCCGTTCTTGATCTTGGTGAAGACATAGAAACATGTGATGGTGATACAATCATATTAGATGCAGAGAATGAAGGTGCAATATATGAATGGAACACCGATGAAACAACACAGACAATTGCTGTTACTGAACAGGGAAATTATGCTGTACAGGTTTTTTATTCATCAGGCTGCGTAGTAAACGATACAATATTTATTGCATTTAATAATATCCCGAATGTGAATATTGGAGGTGATCTGCAATTATGTGCCGGAGATTCATTATTAATTAATGCAGGTAATCCCGGGGAAACATACTTATGGAGTACAGGAGAGACAACGCAAAAAATTTGGGTAAATGATGGAGGTAGTTATAGTGTTATTGTAACAAACAGTGACGGCTGCAGTAATTATGATACTATAGAAATCACACTTAATGTTCTACCTGTTGTCGAATTACCCGATAGCATATCTGCATGTGAAGGTGATTTAATTACTGTTGATGCAGGCGATGATGGGGTTAGTTATGATTGGAACACTGGCCCCACAACACAAATAATTTCAATTACAGAATCGGGAAATTATACTGTAAAGGTTACAAATGAATTTGGGTGTTTAACAAAGGACACTGTAAATGTTGATATAAATGGATTGCCCAATGTTGATCTAGGTCCTAATCTCGATGCATGCTTTGGCGAGTCAGTTAATTTAAATGCAGGGAATGCAAGTGCAGACCATTTATGGAATACAGGAGCTACAACGCAATTAATTACAGTAACTGAAACAGGAATTTATTCTGTAGTAGTCACCAATCCCGCAGGCTGTAGTGAAGACGATGAAATTCAAATTATTTTTCATGAAAATCCTGATATTGATCTTGGAGCCGATCTTAGTATTTGTGCAGATGATGAAATAACTTTAAATGCCGGCCCTGGTTGGGAAACTTATGATTGGAGTAACGGAGCGACAACACAAGCAATAAATATTTCATCTCCCGGTAATTATTCTGTTGAGGTAACAGATGAATTCGGATGTTCAGCATCAGATACTGTACATGTTGATGGTATCACATTGCCCAATATAAATTTAGGGGGCGATCTCGATGCATGTGAAGGAGACATCCTTATATTAGACGCAGAAAATACAGGAGCTTCCTTCGACTGGAATACAGGCGCTACAACACAAACTATCACAGTTACAGAAAGCGGAAATTATATAGTTGAAGTAACTTATTCAGGTGGGTGTTATGCAAGCGATACAATTGAAATTGAGTTTCATGATGCACCTAATGTAAACCTGGGAATGGATAAAGAAATATGCCCCGGCGAATCTGCGATATTAAATGCAGGAAATCCCGGATCAACATACGAATGGAATACAGGAGCCACTACACAACATCTTACTGTAACAGAACAGGCAAATTATTCTGTAATCGTAACAAATGCATTTGGATGCACAGATGATGATCTTGTTTTTGTAGATGTTCTGCCTGCTCCAAATGTGTATCTTGGTCCGGATATAGAAGCTTGTGAAGGGTTTATTATTTTACTTGATGCAGAAGAAGACGGCTCAGTTTATTCATGGAATACAGGAGAAACAACACAAATAATTTCTGTAACTGAAAGTGGAAATTATATTGTTGAAGTAACAAATGACGTCGGATGTGTTGATGCTGATACTATAGAAATACACTTTAATGAAATCCCGGATGTTGATCTTGGTGAAGACCTAAATATTTGCAGTGATGATAGTATTACATTGGATGCAGAAATTGAAGGTGCATCGTACGAATGGAATACAGGTGAAACTACGCAAACAATTACAGTTACAACTGAAGGAACTTTCTCCGTAATTGTAACTACTGAATTTGGTTGTATTGATAGCGATGTGATGCATGTTGATGAATTTTTATCGCCCGATGTTGATCTTGGGACAGAAATTCAATTATGCACAGGAGGATCCGTTACATTGGATGCAGAAAATAGCGGTGCAACATTTTTATGGAGCACAGGGGAAACTACACAAACAATTGAAGTTACTGAACCGGGAAGTTATTCGGTAGAAGTAACAAATATAATAGGATGTTCTGCTACTGGTGCTGTTGATGTAAATATTACTCCCCTGCCCATAATTAATTTAGGAGGTGATACTTATATATGTGAAGGCGGCGGTTTAGTTCTTGATGCAGAAAATACGGGTTCAGAATTTTTATGGAGCACAAGCCAAATAACACAAACAATTATTGTAACAGAAGCCGGAGATTATTATGTGCTTGTAACAGATCCCTTTGGATGCAGTAATACAGATACAATTTCCATTGCTGTGCTGCCTGTTCCAATTATAGATATTGGCGATGATTTTCTTTTATGTGTTGGTGAAACTGCAACCTTAGACGCCGGGCTTTCAGGCTATGAATATTTATGGAATACAGGCGAAACTACACAAACAATTATTATTTCTGATGAAGGTGAATATTCAGTTGTAATATCAAACGGCTTCACGGGTTGTGAAGCATTTGACGATATTACGGTGCTAAATGCTGCACTCCCTTCAGTAGAAATCAGTACAAATCATGATGATACCATTTGTTTGCCTGAGGATGCGATTACTTTAGTTGGCGATCCGGAGGGAGGGACTTTTTCAGGAACAGGCATGAGCGGGAATATTTTTGACCCCGCAGTTGCCGGTGTTGGCGTACACACTATAATATATACTTACACTGACGCCATTGGCTGCAGTAATTCCGATTCCATTGTTTTTTATGTGGATGTGTGTGATGGAATTTCAGAAGTAAATAAAACTCAAATTAAAATTTACCCGAACCCGGCTAATGATTATTTTATTGCAGAGTTTTCAATCGAAGAAAATGCATTGTTGTATTTACATGATGTAAACGGAAATATTTTACTGGAAGAAAAAATAAATAAGCAGCAAAATAATATTCCTGTTTCCAATATTCCTACGGGCATATATATGATACAAATTCAGAGCGGTGAAGTATTTTTTAATACTTTACTTGTGATATCAAGATAAATAAATCTGTATTTTGATTTAATTATTTAATAAAACGAAAGCCTGCATATGCAGGCTTTCGATATTTTCATGAGTGAGGAGAAGATGACTGAAATTATTTATGCATAACTCCAAATTTTGTTTTTGCAATTATCGCATTATCCTGCATAAGGATAAAATGATATAAACCTGCAGGCAATCCTTCAACTTTTACAGAAAATCCGTTTTCACCTTTTATAATATATCCATTTACAATTTCTTTTCCTGTTATATCAGCAATTGAATATTGCATATCAGTTGGTAATTCTGAAGCAAAAGAAATATTTACAATATCTGACGCAGGATTTGGAAATACAGCGCATAAAAATTTATCTGCATTCATTTCATCAACAGCATCCGGATTTTCTAAAATAAGTGTAGACTTTGTTGTGTTGGTTATAACAGCAGGATTATAATCAAAATAAATAGCCGCACTGTTTTCAATTTCAGTCCCAATTGTTGCTGCATCTTTTATATTTATCCGGAATTTAATATGGCCCATACTTCCCAAAAGATCAGAAGTGCTGTCCGATAAATTGATATCATTAAATATCCACTTCACAACATTGGGTGCAGGAACATCCATTGTAAACTGATGACTTGACCCCAGCATTTGTATACTACTTATGTCAAGGTAATTGCTGAACGTATCAACTAAGATTACAAAATGCGCTTCACTTGTTCCGGTATTCTGGAAATTGATGGTGTATTCCAATGATTCTGTATTCACATCAATATTTCCATCCTCACCTTCACCCGGAGGAAACACCAGTTTATTATTCGGGTCAAGGCTCGCTGTAGTAATAATTGTAGCAGTATCATAATTATTGGTAATATCAATATCGCCGGCAATTGGTTCAACAGTGGATGTATATTGAACCTCAATGCCAACATCAAGGCTTGTATCAGCAAGAAAATAAGCATACTTGTGAATGTGATCAAAAATTCCAAGGTCTGTATATTCCCATGTGATGGTTGTATCTGTATAAGATAAATAAGCTGGATCTGTAGAAACTAAAGTTAATTGCGACGGGTGAGAAAGTGTGATAATTCCTGAAGAAATTACCTCTGATCCGACATTTTCAAGATGCAATGTAACATACGATTCAAACCCCGGGGCAACTCCCCATGTACTTATCTCTGTTGAAACATTCGGTCCTTCTATAGCGAAAAGCTCGGCAAAGTCCACTCCGTCTTCATAATAATATCCATCTGTCAGGTCAGGTTCTACAATATTTGGCAACCCGCCTAAAGGATAGCTTTGGAGAAAAATATCTGATGGATTTAACGACACTTCCACTTCATCAACATCATCAAGGAGGAACACGGTGTAACTTCCATCATAATTTGTAAACTCATCTGATCCGCCGGGTTCTGCGTCAATATATTGATATGATAAGCCCACATCGTCTCCATCGAAAATATCGTTGTTGTTCTCGTCATAAAATGCTTTTCCATGAATTTCTATAATTGGAAAAATGCATGTACTGTCCGTAAGGAATAAAAATGCATCTGATGAAGTTCCGGGAACATAAATATTCCCACATACTGCAAATTGTGTTTCAGAAATTGCCGCCATGTCATAACTATACATTGTAATATCTGAAGGATCCATTAATACTGACCATGCAATAGTACCATCAGGGTGAAATTTCATAAGATAATTCTGATTACTATCATAATTTTTCACTGTACTTACAATATTTCCTGAAGGTGTAACAGTTACGCATTGCGGAGTATACCAGTCTGTTTCAGGGTAGTAATGCACCCACAAAGTATCTCCATTAAAATCCGTACGCATGTAGTAGTATCCTAAATATTCATCGAGTGTTGCTGCTGTAGTATCCTGATACCATCCACCGATAAGATATCCATCGCTTAATTGTTCAAAACATTCAGCGGAGAATCCACGATAATCTTTTTGAGAAAGAAAGGAGCCATCTTCTGTAAAATTCAAAATAGTTGTGTAGTAATCATCATCAGTATAACTATACTGATTTGTGAGAACTGAAACATGATCAGGTGAAGAAAGAATCCCAATATTATATGAATAATACGTATCGTCAAATAAATAATCACTCATACAATATGAAAACGTATCTGTTAATATGCCTTCACTATTAAATCGAGCTATTTTTTTCCCGTAGTAATCACAGGGCCCAACATAGTCTTCAAATAAAACCGCATATTCATCCTCATCATTTTTGGTACTTGACCTCCCACTAATAGAATCAATTACACCACCATAGCCAAAATCTGCCGGAGAGTAAGTATTCTGCCATAAAAGACTCCCGGTTGCAGAAAGTTTTGTAACATAAAAGTTATCAAAATCGGTGTGCATTACAATTGAATTATTGTCGTCATCCATAAATGCGCCCACCGTAAGGTAAGTACCTAGGCTTGTATTCCACAAGGTATTGCCTTCAGCATCTGTTCCTTCAATTGAAGAGAATGGATAGTCTTCCAGACTTACCACCGGAAGTCCATCTGTGCGGATATTTACCTGCCCTGCGGCATAGCTTTCATCGAATAAACGAAGAACATTTTGTGCATTCATTTGCATTGTTGCAATGCATGTACATGCTGTGAGGAGTACGATCTTAATTTTTGATTTCATGATTTTTTGAGTTTAAATGATTAATAATTTGTATTTTTTATTTTTTGAAGAATTAAATAAATATTGTATTGATCAGAAAATAGAAACTGATTTGTTGTAAACTGCACCATTGGATACTATTTGAACTGTATATATCCCGCTTGCATCAGTCAATTGAATATACTTTGAAGTTTCATCCAATACGTCCTTAAATACTATTTGTCCGGCTGCATTATAAACACATACTGAAGCTTTTTCTAACACTTCTTTTAAGTGCACATGAACTGTATTTTCAGAACTATAAACAGAGATATTATCCAATTCAAAATCATGTAATGCAGTTGATGCTTCCTTTAGACCACTCATTATTTCTTCACCGGCTACTGAGCTATAACCATAATCTTTTATTCTCACAACAATAGGTGAAACTTCTACATCTAACCTAATCCATCCAAAGTGTGGCTCGCCATCTATTGTAAATCTGACTCCCAGATATTTATCCATTACATCAGCAAAGGGACCATAAGTATTCTCACTATAAATGGATACCAGGAAACCAAGCCTGTAAGTTAAAAATTCAGCATCCTCATCTACAGGAGCATCACTTTCAAGTGCACTTGCATAATACACGAATTCACCCTCATATCCTATCACTCTGTTTAATGTATTTCCGAAAGCATAGTCAGATGTACTTACAGAACCAAATACTCTCCCGAAGCTCCACCATAATCCCCCGGTAATACTACCCACTTGAAAAAGGAAATCAGTATTCCCATCGCTATCCATATCAAGTTCATAAATTGATGGAGTAGTATCTGCCGGCATTTCAAGTTCAACATCCGGAATATCAACATACACAATTTGAGCATTTGCTTCATTTCCTGCAAGCATGAAACATCCTGCAAGTGTTGAATACGCTGCAAGTTTTTTTGAATGCATATTTGAGTAATTTTTTTTCATAGTATTGATTTTGCAGTTCAGTAATTAGGTAATTAATTTTTAAAATATATAAATGGATGGTTTATAAAATGAACATCATTTGTAATGGACAACACATATTCCTGGTTCGACAATTGAATTTCATCCGGAATAATGATCGTATTATTTATTACTAACCCTTTACAAATTATTTTACCTGTTATGTCTGTTATTTTCCAGTATGCGTTATATAAATTCTCATTGCATATAATTTTTATTTCATCACCAGAAACAGGATTTGGAAATATTTTTAAATTGATTTCATTCATTTCCTGTTCATCCATTCCCGCAATAATTGCACTATATGATGAGGCATCTAAATAAACCGGTGTCATTTCATTTGTAATAGCTGTTGCGTTAAGGATACTAAAAATGATAATACTATCTCCTCCAAGCCAGTTAATTGCTTCAAT
>JACMJP010000017.1 GCA_014380545.1 Chitinophagales bacterium
ACAAATTCTTTTTGTTTGAGTGTAAGTTTATCCCAGCCGTTAATTTTATATCGGAGTATACCGAGGTCAGCAAATTGTTCTGTTTGCCAGGTAAAATTGCTATCGGTTTCTTCAGCAGTTTTTTCTGTTTTGTTTTCCTGCCCTGTTTTTTTGCACCCTGCAGCAGAGAGGAGAGCTGCGTATACAAGCAGCAATAAGAATGATCTCATATATAAGTTTGTTTAGCAGCAAAGTTGCGGAATTTAAGGGAATAATTTGTTAAGGTTTGTTTGGTTTGCCAGCATGCAGCAAAAAAATATCTTGTTGTTGACCCAACCAACAAGATACTAAATCAAGTATATAGTAAAAATAAATGTGCGGAAAAAAAAAGTGTTGATTAAGCTGAAAAATTAGTGCAGAAGAATTGTATGAACAATTAAACAAATACTTAAATGCTTACTAACATAGTTAAAAATTCAGATTGCGATTCTCTATATGTTATACTCACCAAAAAAATGAAAATAAACCCCCTTCAAACATGATATTTGCGCCGGATAAAGATAATTTTACCCTAATATGATTTTTTCAAAAGATATTGATTGTACATTTATTTTTTTATTTAAACAGTTTCATCATTCATAAATTAATTACATGAACAGGAAAAAATTCTTAAGCGGACTTGGATTAGCAGGGTTAACTTCAATTATTCCATTTAGTAGAACAAAAGCCTCAGAAGGCAAAATGAAATTAAAGGCTGCTTTAGGCGGAGCTGATTGTGTTTTAATTCCTCATGAAACCGCAGGACCTTATCCTCTTGATCTGAGTGGTGATGAAACATTTTTCAGAACTGATATTACAGAAGGGAAGGAAGGTATTCCACTTGATCTCACCATAAAAATTGTTAGTATACAAGATGATTGTGCACCTATTGCAAATGCAAGATTCGATCTTTGGCATAACGACAGGGATGGCTGGTATTCCGGATTTGTACAACCGGGAATTGATACAACAGGGGAAACATTTTGCCGTGGTATTCAAATTACCGATGTAAATGGTGAAGTGAAATTTAATACAATTTATCCAGGGTGGTATCCTGGCAGAACAACGCACACACATTTTCAAATATTTTTAAGTTCTGTTTTAAGTGCTACATCGCAAATGGCATTTCCGGATGCTATAAATACAATTGTATATGATGATCCACTTTATCCAAAAGGACAAAATACAACAGTTGAAACTACTGCTGATGATGGTGTTTTTGCCGGAGGTTATGAAGATCAATTATTAACTATTACACCAAATTTAACCACAGGAGGTTACGACGGATCATTAACTATTGGTTTGGATGAGCCGGCAACTGTAGGTTTAATAAATCTTGAACCGGAAACAGGAGGGCAGTTTAAATTGATGGCAAATTATCCGAATCCTTTTATTACAGAAACTGTAATTCCATTTACTTTAAATTATGCTGCGGATGTAAAAATTGAAATATATGATCTGATGGGAAAAAAGATCGCAGAGGTATGTAATGGCAAATTTCAGAAAGGTGAACATAAAATAATTGTGAAAAGAAAAATTGGAGATCTTGTTTTATCATCAGGAAATTATGCTTATCAGTTGACTACGGAAAATACTGCGGGAAGATTTATGCAGGTGAAAGTAATGACTGTAGGACATTGATTTAGTTTGATCCATAAAAGGCATTTACTAAAAGAAATAGTAAATGCCTTTTTTTTCACCAATAGTGGTGATTTTTATACAATACTCTTGCTTATTTAAAATATCTGGTGTAATTCTGTATCCTGATAAGCTTTTATTCTTTCAAACAGAATCATCAGTATGAAAAATATTTTAGTTAAACATACTTCCTTTTTATTTCTGTTGTTATTGTTTTCCGCAGGATGTAAAGTAACTTTTATTCCTGACTATGATAAGGATATAGCGGCGCAGATAGATAACACTGCAAAAATGGTTGACAGGTTTTATCTTGAAATGCTTGAGACACCAGATGGAGATTATTTAAGAGCTTATAATTTTTACAGCGAGGAATATATAAACATAGAAGTTGAATTAAATTCCTTGTTATATAAAAATAAAGTACGACCCTTAAATGAAAACTCTGTAAGAATATGTGAAATAACATTACAACTTTGGATAAAATATAAAGAAGAACATAAACAGGATGATAAACTTTCTAACGGACTTATAAAACTAAACCGGGTGTCTTTTGCAGATTTGTTTTTTGCAATGCAATCCGCCGAGAAAGCAAAAGAAATAATAATAAATCCGCCACAATAAAAATTGAAAATTATGTCGTTTAATATTAATGAAACACTTGCAGATATGCTGAAAGCAGTAAAAACTGAAGTAGGAGATAATTGGGGAGAAGTAAAAACTGTTGCAAATCAATTTATGAATAATCGTAAAACAAGGCTGGCATTAATTGCTGAGCTTGCGATAACAGGAGAGCTTTCTGCAGAAAAAATTATATCAAGATTAGAAGACGAAAAATTAATTTTTGAGGCGGAATTGCATGCCATTGCGGTCATTTCAAAGGCAATTGCACAAAAAGCAGCAAATGCAGCAATTGATGTATTATACAAAGCGATAGATGCTTCTATTTCGGCGATACTATAAAGCAGAAATATTCTTTAAGTTTATATTCCGAGTATATTTTTCAATTCATCATCTGATTTTGCATATCCAACCCGGTAGTCAATTAATTTTTTATTTGTTTCATTAAAATAATAAGTGAGTTGAACAAGTGTGCCGAAATTTTCATGCATTTGCATTCCGGTTATAATAAACCCTGTTTTTAATTTTGGAACAATTACAGCATTATTTACCGGGTGATGGTAACTTATTACTTTCTGAAAACCTTTTTCTTTTAAAATATTGAGGAGAGTTGATAATACTTTTTTATAGATGCCTTTATTGCGATACGTTTCAAAAATAGAAGTGTTATTCATTTGATAGGTGTCATGGCTAATTTGTTTTCCAATTGCCCATCCAATTTTTTCTTCTCCTTTTTTAATAAAGAAATAAAGCTGTAATGCATCCTTTAAATTTTTGTTCAACTCTTTCATTAAATTTCTTTCCTCTTGGCTATAAATATTTTTATAATTTGTATCAGCCCGATCAGGAAATATTGCTGACTCATGTTTCTCAAAAAAAGGAATTACTTCCGCTCTTATTGAAAGTTCTAAATAATAATCATCGAATAGGTGGAAAGTATTTTGAGTGAGCATAGTTAATGGTAGTTATCATCATCTCCATTCCCATGCTGGAATTAATCCCCGGACACCCATATCAGCAACCAGTTCTGTTTCATCAGGATTACTTACATCAATATCCCATTCACCATTTGCATTAAGATCTACCCATTCAAAACTTTGACTAATAGAAAATGATAAAGAAATATAAAGGTCCTGCTGATTACTGTTATCTGATTCTGCCCCGGTTATTACAAGAGGCTGCGTAAACTTTCCGGTTACAACACATGAACCCGGTGGTATTGGTGATGTAGCCGAAATAGGATTCACAACGGTTGTTGCACCTTCAGGAGCCTGCCCGGTATAAATTGCATTATAGGAATCGTAAGGTGAAGTAAAACCTGTTTCAAAAGCCCAGAATCCCTGTTCTTTATCTGCATAAATATCTGTGCTCAGGTTTTTTACAACAAGATTTCGAATATAAGTTCTGGAGCCGATAAAAGATGCTATTGTTCCAGTTTGATTAAGCAGATCACCAACAACAGGAATATTTAATGCATTAAATTGAATATCATAATTCTGATATGCAACGGATACACGAACATAATTATATGTTCCCGGTGCAAGTTTATTTACATTAAATTTATAAAAAGGGTCTCCGGCACCTTTCACTACACATGAATCAAAATCAATGGAAAGAGAACCACCTTCCATTGTTTCATGCCCTTTGTAAACTATTTGCCCTTCCTTATAAGGAGTGAATTCATCATGAGATAATTCTATATAATTCACACCCATTCCATGAATAACAGGTGTTATTGCTGCATTACCCAGCGGTATGATAGAAGGCTCCCCATCATTATTCAACCGCTCCTGTGTTTCGCTAAACTGAAATTCAAAATTTATGTAGGTGAAATCTTTAACATCTTTATTACAGGACATCAGGGGAATATAAATAAAAATAAAAGCTATGTATTTTAAATTATTTTTTTTCATTTTCTATTGTGTTTATCATAAAAATTTTAATACGTAAGACCACATGCAGTATAAAAATTTCTTAACAACAAAGGTAACAAATATATGCCTGAAATTGCAGGGCTACACAAAGTAATTGCTGTTAAAAACGATCTTAAATGTTGCAGATGTTTATTCGGTATGTTGGAAATAAAAAATTATATCACTTTCCCCTTCATCGCCTTGTTTATCGCCATATCCATTACTCTTTCGGCAAAAGGCCTCGTAAAATCATTTAAGTCTTCAATATATTGATGAATTTCATCTTTATCTTCTGAATTTAATTTTGTTTTTAATTTTTCAATTCTTGAATTTGTTCCTGCAATTTCTTCTTCATTTAACAATGCGCTGTTTTTCTTTATAAATATTTCGCAGGTTGTTATCATATTTTCTGCTTCTACCCTCGCTTCCACTAAAGCTCTGGTTGCCATATCATCTTTTGCATGTTTAATAGAATCAATCAGCATCAAACTCATTTCTTCCTCCGTTAATCCGTATTGGGGTTTCACTTCAATACTTTGCTCAGTATTACTTCGCAATTCTTTTGCTTTCACTGTTAATATTCCATCTGCATTTAATTGAAAAGTAATTTCAATTTTTGGTAAACCTCCAGGCATACCTGGAATATTATTCAAAATAAATTCAGCAAGCTTTCTATTATCCCGCACAAGATCTCTTTCACCCTGGTAAACTGAAATAAGTAATTTACTTTGCCCGTCAACACTTGTTGTATATTGTCTTCCTGCAGCAGTTGGAATTTTACTATTTCTTGGAATAATTACATCCATCAATCCCCCCATCGTTTCTATTCCCAAACTCAAAGGCGTTACATCAAGTAATAACATATCTTTTTGGTTACCTGCTAAAATATCTGCCTGTATTGCTGCACCAAGAGCAACTACTTCATCCGGATCGAGAGATATATTTACTTCTTTTTGAAAAAAATCACCGACAGATTTTTTTACGAAAGGTGTTCTTGTACTTCCGCCAACCATTATTATTGTTTCAATTTCTTTTATTGTAATTTTTGCATCCCGCAAAGCATTTTTACAACTTTGTATTGTTTTTCCTACTAACGGTTTAATTAATTCTTCAAATGCTGATCTATCAATATTGCAAATAATATTTTTAATTGAACCGGTAAAAGAATCATTACCGGTTAAATGTTTTTTGGCTTCTTCTGCTTTTAAGCGTAACTCCTGCAACTCATTTTTTGATAGAATAATTTTATCAACAGAGTTTTTTTGAAGCCAGTATTCAACGATGATCCGGTCAAAATCATCACCACCTAAAAATGTATCGCCATTTGTTGCAAGCACTTCAAAAATTCCATTTGATAGTTTCAAAATAGAAATATCAAATGTGCCGCCACCAAGATCATATATTGCAATTATTTTTTCTTCCTCGGTGTTATTTCCAAAGCCATACGCCAAACTTGCAGCGGTAGGCTCATTCACAATACGCAATACATCAAGCCCCGCAAGTTTTCCGGCATCCCTTGTTGCCTGTCTTTGCGTATCATTAAAATATGCAGGCACTGTAATTACAGCTTTTGAAATAAGTTGATTTAAAACTTTTTCCGCCCTGTGTTTTAATTCCTTTAAAATGAAAGAAGATAATTCAATTGGTGTATAAAATTTATTGCCGACTTTTATTTTCACCAGGCTTTCGGTATTGTCATCAATAATTTTATATCCGAAATTATTTTGAAACTCAGCAATGTCTTTATACGATTTCCCCATTAATCTTTTTACAGAGTAGATGGTATTTTCAGCATCCTCTATTAAATATTTTTTCGCCGCATTTCCAACGATAATTTCTCCTGTTGAAGTAAAATGAATGATGGATGGAACAATAGAAGTTTTTTCAGCATCCCGTAAAGCAATAGGATTCCCCGTTTCTTTATTAATAATGGCAACCAAACTGTTTGTTGTTCCAAGATCAATCCCGACAATAATATCTTCTTTTTTTATAGTTCCTTCTTTTATGTTGATCGCAATCTGCGGCATTTAATCAATTTGAATATAATAGTAATAAAATACAAAGGTAAACTGAAAGGTTCACAAGGTTTTAAGGGGTATCAAAATTATTTTGATTATACGAAATACAATAATTATAATCTTTTATCATAAGATTTTATTAACCGTGCTAACCTTTAAAACCTTGTAAACCTTTTTTTTACTCTCACTTTGACAACTTTTGAAACCCTGCTAACTTTACCCCGATGTATAAATCGTTTTTAAAG
>JACMJP010000121.1 GCA_014380545.1 Chitinophagales bacterium
TAGATAAACAAATAAATTCCCTTTTATGGCAGAGATGACAGAAAAATTAAAAGCAATTGGATTAGCAGTAGATTCATTAAATAAAACATACGGCAAAGGCACTGTAATGAAATTGGGCGATAGCCCTGAGGTTGCGGTGGATATAATTCCCTCCGGTTCTATCGGGCTAGATATTGCTCTGGGTATTGGGGGCTTCCCAAGAGGAAGGGTAATTGAAATATACGGACCTGAATCGTCAGGTAAAACAACACTTGCAATTCATGTAATTGCTGAGGCCCAAAAGAAAGGTGGCATTGCAGCATTTATTGATGCAGAACATGCATTTGATAAAAATTATGCTGAAAAACTTGGTGTTGATACGGAAAATCTATTGATCTCTCAACCTGATAATGGAGAGCAGGCATTAGAAATAACAGAACATTTAATTCGCAGTGGTGCATTGGATGTTGTAGTGATTGATAGTGTTGCCGCATTAGTACCGAAGGCGGAGCTGGAAGGTGAAATGGGGGAAAGTAAAATGGGTTTACAGGCAAGACTCATGAGCCAGGCTTTGCGGAAATTAACAGGAGCAATTAATAAAACAGGCTGTTGCTGTATTTTCATTAACCAGTTAAGGGATAAAATTGGTGTGATGTTCGGAAATCCTGAAACCACAACTGGTGGTAATGCATTGAAATTTTACGCATCCATAAGATTGGATATTCGACGCATCGGGCAAATAAAAGAAAAAGATGATATTGTTGGAAACAGGGTGAAAGTGAAGGTTGTAAAAAATAAAGTTGCACCACCATTCCGCCAGGCAGAATTTGATATTATGTATGGTTTAGGAATTTCCAAGTTAGGAGAAATAGTGGATATGGGAGCCGAAACCGCTGTAATTCAAAAAAGCGGAAGCTGGTATAGCTATGAAGGAACGAAACTGGGACAAGGGAGAGAAGGTGTGAAAGAATTATTAATGGATAATCCTGAATTAGCTGCAGAGATTGAAAGAAAGATTAAAGAAAAAAGTGCTGTTGCTTTAGCGGAGAAAAAATAGAGATTGAATAACTTTTAGTTTGGGATTTGGAGTTGCTTAAATTCTAAATTCCAAATTTATTTTTGGTGCTTACCAAATTTTCTTTTCAGGATTAATAAAATAAAAGAAGGGTGCGAAAATTATTTTCGCACCCTTCTTTTATGATTAGAATATATTTATTGAATTATTATTTGTTTATTATATAACTCACCATTAATGACTAACTGTAAATTATAAATTCCCTTAGCATTATTTACAGCATTTACAGGTAATGATAATTCTCCATAAACACTATTCAGATTATTATTATAAATTTCCTGCCCAACAGAATTTGAAATTGTTATTTTAATATCGCTTGAAGTTTCTACATTTAAATTCACTATAAAATTTCCGTTGTTTGGATTCGGAAATATTTCGAAGTAAGTAAGATCATGTATATCGCCAATTGCATCACAAACTTTTACAGCAACCTCAACCGGTAATCTATGACTTGTACAGGTTTCGCTTGCTTCATATTGCCAGTCGAAGAAATAATAATATCTTTCATCTGCACTTGATGCTGTTATAGATGCAAGCCCCCCTACATTATAAGGAAAATCAATTTCGCCGCCGCCGCTTTCACCATTCACTCTTTTTAATCTCGGTCCGTCATACCCTAATGATTCATTATTTGTTTCTATGTCAGTTGTAAGTTTATAATTTTCTCCCGCAGGAATATTAAAATTTAATTCAGCTACAGATTCTCCTACCGGAGTATCAACTTCTGCACTTTGAATTAATGAACCAGTCGCATTATGTAAAAGTATTTTTCTTAAACCACTTTCATCTGTATAAACCCGAACTGATTTTAATGTCATATCTGCAAATACATCAAACATTAAATAACCATTGTAAGAAACTTCACTGTATTCATTTGTTCCTGTAAAATCATGCGGCTCAGCATATCCTTCTGCAAAAATTGCAGTTTCTGTATTTGCAACAAAATAAGTTGTATTCTCTGTTAATTCAGAAGTTGTAAATGTTTCGCCGGCACCAATTAACAAACCTCCGGTTTCAGAATCGTACCAGCTAATTTCGGCTCCTGTTGCATTTAGTATAGCTGATGTTCCGTAACACACCTCTATATCCTCTGTAGTAATAACTGGTTCTTCAACAGGAACAGAAATAATTGTTACTGTATCAGAATGTCCGGGACCGCAATCACGGGTAATATCGCAATAATATGTTCCAGGTTCTGTAATTGAAATTGAGTTTGTTGTTGCTCCGTTGCTCCATAAATAAGATGTTCCAACAGGGCTTACAGATAGTTCAATTGTTTCACCTGCACATAAATATTCTCCACCGGCAACTGTAACAGGAAAAAAGTCAATGTCTTCCGGTTGTTCTGTTAAAGTATATGGCACTGCAATAACATTATTATCATCATGCTCTTCAAGGTAATTATCATTAGGATCAATTTCAGCGACAATATAGTAATCTCCATTACAAACACCTGCAGGAATTTCTATTGACATACCATCAAGATAATAATCATAAATATCAAGATAGCCACATGAAATTCCCTGGTTATTAATATCGCAATCATAATTTCCTCCTCCTAATCCGTAATTAGGACCATCATTCGTTAAAACATTTCCATCATTATCACGGCAATAACCATAACTTGATCCACTTGCACAATTCGCCAGATCCATTAAACAAAACCCCATTTTCGTTCCGTAACCGATAACTGTCCATTCTGTAGGATCATCAATACCATCTACTTTTTTCCTTAATGTATATTCGCCCCAGTTGTCTGTATGAAAGTGACCATGTGAAGGATGATAGGTCATAGTTCCGGCATTCTGCTCCCAATATGTCATTTCGGTTCCGTTTTTATGATAAATTCTTTGTTTAATGATCTGATGCGGCTCTGAACCATCGGGACATGCATCTATTCCACTTACATCATAAATAGTATCGCCACCACATACATAATAATCAGTTGGCAATACCCTCAAAGGGCCGTGCCCTATGTTTGGTGTTCCAATAGAAAGATATAATATACCTTCTTCTTCAACGGTTTCATCTTCTTCTGCAAGCAGGTCGTAAGATGCTGTCATGTCGGGTAACAGATCACAATCACCACTTCCACCCAAACAATCGCAATCGGTAGCATCACTTGTTGTGCATTGTGTGTAAACTAAAAATGGAAGGGCTGATAAAAAGAGTACAAGAATTTTTTTCATATGAATGGTTATAGTTCCGGATAAAAATGTGATGCAAGTTACTCTGTATGCGCTGTATTTACAATGCTTATATGTAACAGGCCTATAATCTTAAATACTTGTTAGGGTTAAAAGTGTATATTCTAAAATTAACGGTTAACACAAACCGGCTCATTTTAAAATGTAAAACTTAAATTCATTTATGCAGGACTTATTTTATTTCCCATGTTTCACTTCCTCTGAGTAATTTATTTAAATCACCTTCGCCTTTTCCTTTTGCGGCATAAATTTGTTCACTCATCAGGTCTTCATAAGTTGCCCTGTGTTCATTTGCATAGAACACACCGAATGGTCTTGGCAAATGCTGTTCATTAGAAGGGTTATCAAAAATGCGCACAAGAATTTGTGCTTTATAAATATCTGTTTCATCATGAACCCAGCAATCATCTTTTGTAAAACCATCTGCAAAATTTACAGCTACCGGAGTGAAGCCGTCTAATTTAATTCCCCAATTATCTGTTTCGCCAAATACTAATGGCTGACCATGGCGCACAAAAAGATCATTTGCCTTTTTTGAAGATTTTTCTGTAAATACTTCAAATGCGCCATCATTAAAAATATTACAGTTCTGATATATTTCCAGAAACGATGCGCCTTTATGTTGATGCGTTCTTATTAGAGATTCCTGTAAATGTGCAGGATCTCTATCCATGCTTCTGGCAACAAATGTTGCATCAGCACCAAGTGCTAAGGCAGCAGGGTTGAACGGATGATCAACACTTCCCATTGGAGTTGATTTAGCAACTTTACCAAGCGGTGAGGTTGGTGAATATTGCCCTTTTGTCAATCCATAAATTTCATTATTAAATAATAAAATATTTACATTAAAATTTCTGCGTAATAAATGTATTGTATGATTGCCGCCAATGGATAATCCATCACCATCACCTGTAACTATCCAGATACTTAGATCAGGTCTTGCGGCTTTTAATCCGCTGGCAACAGCAGTTGCTCTACCATGAATAGAATGAATACCAAAAGTATTTGTGTAGTATGGAAATCTGGACGAACATCCTATTCCTGAAACCACAACAATATTTTCTCTCGGAATACCAAGTTGCGGTAACACTGTATGCACTTGTTTTAAAATAGAATAATCACCACAACCAGGGCACCAGCGTACTTCCTGATCTGTTTGAAAATCTTTTGCCGTTAAGTTTAATGTTTCGCTCATAATATTTATTTACGAATTACAATTAGTTATACTTTTAGTTATTTCGCTTACTAATTAGTTTGCTAATTCTTTCATTATAAAATCAATTAATTCGGAACTTGTAATTGGAGTTCCTTTAATTTTATTATAGGGTATAGCTGGTATCATAAATTTATCTCTTATAACTTTCACCAACTGACCATTATTTATTTCGGGAATAATTACTTTATCATAATTAAATAATATTTCACCCAAATTTTTTGGAAATGGTTTTATATAACGCAAATGTGCATGGGCCACCTCATAACCATCAGCCAATACATGATTAACTGCACTCTGAATTGCTCCATAAGTTGAACCCCATCCGAGAACAAGAATTTTTCCTTTTTCCGGACCGCATATTATTTTTTGATCAGGAATATAATTGGCAACCCTTGCCACCTTTTCTTCCCGCAATAGTACCATGTGTTCATGATTATCCGGGTCATAAGAAATATTTCCTGTAATGTCTTCCTTTTCCAATCCGCCAATGCGATGTTCTAAACCTTTTGTACCGGGAATTGCCCAGGGTCTCGCAAGCTTTTCATCTCTGTAGTAAGGTAAATATTGGCTTCCGTCTTCTATAGGTTTTGCAAATTCCACTTTTATTTCCGGAAGGTCTTCTGCCTTTGGAAATTTCCAGGGCTCAGCACCATTGGCAATATATCCATCGCTTAAAAAAATGACTGGTGTCATGTGTTGTAATGCAATTCGGCATGCTTCAAATGCTGTTTCAAAGGCATCGCTTGCAGTAGCTGCTGCAATTACAGGCATTGGACATTCGCCATTTCTTCCATATAGCGCCTGCAGTAAATCTGCCTGTTCAGTTTTTGTTGGCATGCCTGTAGAAGGTCCAGCTCTTTGAATATTTACAACTACTAGTGGAATTTCAAGCATCACTGCCAATCCCATTGCCTCACCTTTTAAGGCAATACCAGGCCCCGATGTAGTTGTCATTGCAAGATGACCGCCGAAGGATGCTCCTATTGATGCGCAAATTGCTGCAATTTCGTCTTCTGCCTGAAATGTTCTGATACCAAAATTTTTATACTTCGCAAGAAAATGTAAAATGTCTGAAGCTGGTGTAATAGGATAACTTCCAAGAAATAATGGCAAACCTGATTTTTGAGATGCTGCAATGAATCCCATAGATGCCGCATCATTCCCAATTATACTTCTATAAGTACCGGGATCTAATTTAGCAGCTTCCACTTTATATCTTGAACTGAAAACTTCTGTAGTATCAGCATAATTATAACCTGCTTTTAATGCTCTGATATTTGCTTCCAGTATTTCAGGTTTTTTTGAAAATTTACTTTCTAGAAATCTTTCAGTAGACTCTAACGAGCGGCTGTACATGTAATATAAAAAGCCGAGCACAAACATATTTTTGCATCGGTCCTTTTCTTTCACACCCATCGTAATATCAGACAATGCTTCACGGGTGAGTTTGGTTACATCAATCTTAATTAATTCGTATCCCTCAAGTGTTCCATCCTCAAGCGGATTTGTTGCTGCATTTGCGAGACGCATATTTTTCGCATCAAACCCATCTGTGTTGACAATGATAATTGCACCTTTCTTCAATCCGTGAAGATTTACTTTTAATGCTGCCACATTCATAGCAACCAATACATCGCACAGATCACCTGGTGTATAAATTTTTCTGCTGCCAAAATGTAATTGAAACCCTGAAACACCGGGTAAGGTGCCTATAGGGGCTCTAATTTCAGCGGGAAAATCCGGGAATGTTGCAAGATCGGCACCCATGAGGGCTGTATTGTTTGTGAATTGACCACCGGTAAGCTGCATGCCATCGCCTGAGTCGCCGGCGAACTTTATGACTACATCTTCGAGAACCTGAATATCCATAATTGATGAAGAAAATATTTGTGCGAAATTACTGAATTGTATTGAAGGTGTGGAGGAGTGAAAGAAGGTGCAAGTTGCATGAAGAAACTCATTTAGTCATTGACTGTTTCGTCGATCTCATTCGTAAAATTCATAAATGGTTACTTATAAATCTTTGCAGGTTTTTGGAAGAACAAAAAATAATATATTGTATCCGGCATTAATTAAGTATCAATTTCAATATCGACATCTTTAAACTCATCTGGAACTGAGGGCAGACTTATAATGAAAGTGGTGCCTTTTCCAACAGAACTTTCAACCTTTATATTTCCTTTATGATTGAGGATAATTGAATGCGCCGTAGTAAGTCCAAGCCCAGTACCTTTTGGTTTACTCGTAAAGTAGGGTTCAAATAATTTATTTAAATTTTGCTCCGGAATACCAATTCCATTATCAGAAATAGTAATAATACAATCTGTTTTATTTGTGTATACATCCACATGTAAAACTCCATTATCAATTTCCATTGCTTCAATTGCATTAATAATAATATTTAACAGGGCAATTTTAATTTTTTCGTCATCAACAAAAATTGAACAATCACCAGCCCGGTCATATTCTTTAACGAATTTAATTTTCTTCAGTTGAATACGATCATTTGCAATTTTAAACGTTTCATCCAGCAGTTTTACTATAAGAACAGGCTTACGGATTAGTTCTGTAAATTTTGTTGATTCCAGTAATTGTGTTACTAACTGTGTTATCCTCTCGCTATTTCTATCTATAATATCATAATACATATTTTTATCTTCACTGTTTGTATTGCCATCATCCTTTAATTGTTCCAGCGACATTTTAATATTTGTGAGCGGATTGCGCACTTCATGTCCAATGATTCTGGCGATACGGCCTGTTGATGCAAAGAGCTGCAGATTCCGTTTTATCTTTTCTTCTGATATCCTTTCAGTAAGATCAATCATACTGCCCTGTTTAATATTTACATTTGCTTTTTGAGCTGAGAGATTTAAAAGAACTGAAATCCTAGAATTATCCTTTTTAAGGATACGCACCTCATAATCATTTATACTCTGATTAAAATTCATTGCAGATTCAACAGCTTTTTTTGCTCTTTCTTCGGCAAAAAGATCAGTAAGTTTTTTTGAAAGTAATTCAATTCTTGAAAAGCCTAACAATTTTACAGCAACCAGATTAACATCAGTAAATTTTAATTTATTATTCGTTATAAAAATAATATCTTCTGATTCATTAAAAATAGTTTTAAATTTTACTTCACTTTCCACCTTATCAAAATATTCTCTCCGTAAAGTGAAATATCCTAAGAGGATGATTATTAAAGCAAGAATGGCAGAAATAATAATGAATATAATAGAAGACTTTGAAGCCGCAGAAAAATTGGTTAACCTGCTGTCAAGCAATTCCTGCTCTTTATCTTCCATTACATTGATAATTTGCCGGATACTGTCCATATAAATGGCACCATTTCTCACTCCCACATTAATTGCAAATGCCTTAGCCTCATAATCCAGCATAGTGTCAAACAGGGTTATATTTTTTTCAATGAATTCAAACCTTATATTGCTTTTTTCCGAAAGGCTTGAAAGATTTTGTTGATGAAGCGTATCGTCTGAAGTAAGTAGTTTTAGTTTATTAAAGTACTCATAAGCACTCAAACGGGAAGAATTATAATTGTGCAAAAAATTTTTGTCAGAAGTAAGCCAATATCCCCTGGCATTTGATTCAGCATTTGTTATTTGCTGCATATATATTTCGAGCCCCATAAGTACTTCATAAGTATCCTGAACCTCTTGTGAATATTTTTCAAAATTCCTATTGAAATAAAAACTAACTGCAGAAATAGCGATAATGATGATTATTGCAATCAGGATACTTGAAGTTATCTGCCCTATTTTACTGATCTTAAATAACTGCATTCTCAACTATTAAATGTAACATATTGGGGTAAGCCTTTCCCATAAAAATTATAAATTTATCCTATTTCAATTAATTGCAAAAACTAAAATGCCCTACAATTAAAGGATAGCCTCACATATATTGAGAAACTATTGCATAGGTATAATTTTTATACCATAATATATATTATTAAATTTTAAATAATTTTTTATGAGTGGACTACTTTATATTATAGCTATTATTCTCATCATAGGATGGGTTTTAGGTTATTTTGTTTACAGCGCACCGGCACTGATACATATATTACTTGTACTTGCAATTATAGCAATAGTGTTAAGGCTGATCAGAGGAAAAGAACCTGTATAAATATAAAATTGAATCAGCTGTATTTAATTTATTAAAAGAGACTAAAATGACAAACTTAGAATTAAAGGGCAAATGGAATATCCTAAAAGGTAAACTAAAGCAAAAATATGCCGGGCTTACAGATGATGATCTTGCATACGAAGAAGGCAAGGAAGAAGAATTGTATGGGAGAATTCAAACCAAAATTGGAAAAACAAAAGAAGAAATAAATAAGCTTCTGACTGAATTATAACGCCTTCATACATTTATATGGAAACACCTCTCAAATTGCAGAAGTTATTCCAATAATTTAAATTTGTGGGACACACGATTTAAACATTTCCGAATGAAGCAAAAAATTTTAGTAATTGATGATGAAAGTGAAATTGGTCTTTTATTATCAATTGTTGCTTCCAGGAATGGTTATGAAGCGAAGTATTCTCTTGATCTGGCATCGGGAGCAAAACTATTAAAAGATTATGAACCGGATATTTTATTTCTCGACATCAATTTACCTGATGGAAACGGGTTAGATTGCATCAGGCACTTTAAAGAACAGAATAGTAATTTAAAAATAATTATGATCAGTGCTATAGATACACTGGTGAATAAGCAAAAAGCTATAAAGGAAGGAGCGAATGAATTTATGGCTAAACCTTTTGACATTAAACAATTAAATACTATATTACATAAATATAAAAATGGAACATATTAATTCAATTGTTTAATTAAACATATATGAACAACCGAATTCTTATTATTGATGATGATGTTGACATCTGTAATTTATTGTCCAGGTTTCTCACGAAACATGGATTTGAAACAGATACATCCAATTCAGTAAAAACCGGAATAGAGCTGGTGGCTAAAAATAATTATGATGTTGTTTTTTGCGACTTTAGGTTGGGTGATGGTGATGGCCGGCAGGTTCTACAGAAAATAAAATCTATAAGCCCAGAAACACAAATAATTATTATCACCGGATATTCTGATATAAAAATTGCAGTTGATGTAATGAAAATGGGCGCATTTGATTACATAACCAAACCTTTATTGCCAGATGAACTTTTAATGATCACAAAAAAGGCGATAGCAAAGCATGATGAAGTTCCGGATAATAACGTCGAAAATAAAAAGAATGGAAGTGTAGAAAATAAAAAGAGTTTAAGTAAAGAAAAAAAATTCCTGGAAGGGGTAAGCAATGTTGCAAAAGAAGTTTACAGGCAAATTGATCTTGTTGCACCAACACCATGCAGCGTAATTATTTATGGTGAAAGTGGAACAGGAAAGGAATCTATTGCAAGAAGGATACATGAGAAAAGCAATCGCCTGTATAAACCATTCGTACCGGTGGATTGCGGGGCGCTTTCAAAAGAATTGGCAGCAAGCGAATTATTTGGTCATATAAAAGGCTCATTTACCGGAGCCATACAGGATAAAACCGGGCATTTTGAAATGGCAAACGGTGGAACGCTGTTTTTAGATGAAGTAACAAATTTATCATATGATGTGCAAGTTTTATTACTTCGGGTTGTGCAGGAAAGGAAATTACGTAAAGTAGGAAGTAATAAAGAAACAGATGTGGATGTAAGGATTATTATTGCTTCAAATGAGCGTTTAACGGAAGCAGTTGCAAGAGGAAGATTCAGGGAAGATCTATATCATCGTTTTAATGAATTTACAATTGAAGTACCTGCACTGCGCAATAGGGGAAAAGATATTTTATTATTTGCAAATCATTTTTTAAACCAGGCAAATAATGAGTTAAATAAAAATGTTAATCATTTTTCATCTGAAGTAATTGAAAAATTTGAACAATATAATTGGCCCGGAAATTTACGGGAAATGAATAATGTAATTAAAAGAGCTGTTTTATTATGTGAACAGGATACCATTCAATTACATGACCTTCCATCTGAAATTGTATATCATGGAAAATTTGAGATGCTAGAAGATAACTACCAGTCTGTTATTACGAGACAGGAAACGAAAACCAGTGATTTGAAAAGTGCCGCACACCAGGCAGAATATCTTAAAATTGTGGAGGTATTACAGAAAGTAAGATACAACAGGACTAAAGCCGCTCAAATATTGAATATTGACAGAAAGACACTGTACCTTAAAATGAAGCTATTTAAAATGCTGGAAGAGTAATTGCTAAAACGTAAGAATTAAAAAAACTCTGTTTTGTACGGATATCTGATTTGATATTGCTCAATAACAAGATCTATAATTTTTTCTCTTAGCTCCTCTAAATTTTTTCTTTCTTTTGCAGAAATAAAGATCGCATTTGAATTTGTTTTTGCCATCCAGGTATTTTTTAATTCATTAAGAATGTCTTTCTTCACTTCGTCACTCAAATACTTATCAAAATATTTTTGTTCATACAGATCCATTTTATTAAAGATCATAATAACAGGCTTTTCTTCTGCTCCTATATCTTTTAATGTTTCCTGTACTGTTTTTATGTGGTCTTCAAATGCTGCATGCGAAATATCAACTACATGCATTAGCACATCTGCTTCCCGCACTTCATCTAAAGTAGATTTAAAACTTTCAATGAGATGATGTGGTAATTTTCTTATGAAACCAACTGTATCGCTTAATAAAAATGGTGTCCTTTCAAAAACAACTTTCCTTACGGTGGTGTCTAATGTTGCAAATAATTTATTTTCCGCAAATACATCACTTTTACTTAATATATTCATTAAGGTTGATTTACCTACATTCGTATAACCAACCAAAGCAACTCTTATTAATTCTCCACGGTTTTTTCTTTGCGTTTCGTTTTGCAGGGAAATTTTTTTGAGCTTTTCTTTTAATAGAGAAATTTTTTGTTGCGCAACCCTGCGATCAGTTTCAATTTCTTTTTCACCTGTTCCCCGCATACCAATACCCCCTTTTATTCTGTCAAGATGTGTCCACAAACCTTTTAACCGGGGTAACATGTATTGTGTTTGCGCAAGATCAACCTGTGTTTTTGCTTGCACAGTTTGAGCCCGTGTAGAAAATATGTCCAGAATGAGCATGCTGCGGTCAAGAATTTTTACTTTTAACTCTGTTTCAATATTGCGCAACTGCGATGGAGAAATTTCATCATCAAATATTACAAGGTCTATTTCTTTTGCTTCAACAAAATTTTTAATTTCCTCCAGCTTGCCTTTACCAATATATGTTCTTGTATCAGGGGTTTGCATTTTCTGATAAAATTTTTCTACAACTTCCGCTCCCGCAGTTTGGGCCAGAAAATCAAGCTCCTCTAAATATTCATTTAACTGCTCCAGTGTTTGGTGCTGGGTTACCAAACCTACCAGTATGGCTTTTTCCCTTTCTTTATTGTTTAACACAATCATGAAATAATTAAATAGATTTATAATTGTTCAATTAATTTTACCTTTTTGGTATAATCAGGGGCAAAGATAGATGCTTCAATAGTTTTATTTGTTACGATATCTGAAATATAAAGAAATAGATAAACCAAAATGGGATGATTGTATAGACCATTCAGTGAATGCTTTGCCTTATGCTTATAGCTGGTATTTAGATATTACAGCGAAAAAAAATTGGAATGCAATTATAATAGATAATTACAAAGCTGTATTCCCTGTTCCTGTAAAAAATTTCATTGCGTTTAAAAAAGTATATCAGCCTTTTTTTACTCAACAACTTGGGTTATTTGTAACGGATAAAATATACTTTAATAAATTAGATGATTGTATAGCATTGTTAAAAAAAAAATACAGAAGTATTTATTTGCACTTGAATGTGCAAAACATAATCCCGGAGCAGGGAAAAAGAATAACACATCATCTCCGCCTCAATAATTCTTATGATACTATTTACCATAACTATAGCAGCGTTGTAAAAAAGAACTTAAAATCATTTCAGCATAAAGTAGTAAGTATTGTTGAAGAACTACCAATTTCTATTTTTATAGAATTTGTAAAAAAATATGTTGGGAACAAAGCGCAGGAATTAAAACACAAAGATTTTATTCTCTTACAACATTTAATAGAAACTTCAATTGAAAAGGAAAAAGGTTTTATCCGTTGCGCAAAGAATATGGAAGGTGAAGTTCTTTCCGCAGCATTTATACTAAAATCAAATAACTATTTAATTTACCTTGTTGCAGCCTCTTCACCCGAAGGAAGAAAAAATCAGACAATGACCTTATTAATTGATTCTGTAATTAAAGAATATGCAAATGCAAATTATATTTTAGATTTTGAAGGAAGTATGATTCCCGGTATTGCAAATTTTTATAAAACTTTTAGTGCGACAGAGATTTCTTTTCCAGTGATAAATAAATAAAAAAGTTTCCCGCAGATTTCGCAGAAAAGGCGCAGAAAAAATTGTGATCTGCGAAATCTGCGGGAACCCTGTATTTCTTAAAATTTAAATCCTAATTTCCCAAAAATAAATGTTCCGTTAAAACCCATTTGCACTGCATCCCATGCGCCACCCGTTTCTGTTTCATAGGGGTCCTGCGGAGTTGGATAAGTATTAAATAAATTACTCGCACCAATTGTTAAATGTGTATTATTACTTATATCATATCCCACACTCAAGTCAATACTTGGAGTTGCTTCATATGTATATTCATTGCCACTGTAATTAATAAATGTTAGTTCTCCGAAATAATTAATGCGTAAATTCAAATTCACTTTATTAGTTGCATACTCTGTTGTTAAGTTCATTTTAACAGGTGGCGCACTTGCAAGTAAAAAAGATCTCTCCCTGTCGCTGAAATAACTTTGTTCTTTTCCTGCAAGTAATTCATTTGTGTAAACACTATCAATTGTCATATTATTAAAATTGCCTGCAAAAGTAAATGTGAGTGTATTTTCCTGCATATAAATTCTGTATGCAATAATTGCATCCAAACCTGTTGTAGTTGTGCTTACGGCATTCGTAAAAAATTGCGCATATGTTACACCCAATGCAGCAAGATCATCACCAATTACATCATCATCTGTTCCGAAACCATCCGTTAATACAATGCGGTCATCAATGCTTACATAATATGCATCCACTGTTATGGATAAACCAAGTGCAGGTTTTGCAGTTAAACCGAAACTTGCATTCACACTCTCTTCCTGTTTTAATGATGGTATACCTAATAATCTTGCAACTGTGCTTTTATTATCTGCAATTACCTGATCAAATATTTCCCCTCCTTCAACAGTTGTGAATGTTGAGCTAAAATAAATTTGTGCAAGTGATGGTGCACGGAATCCTGTGCTTGCACTTGCCCTTAATGCGAATTTATCTGTGATCGCTAATCTTGCAGCAATTTTTCCATTAATCGTATTTCCGAAGTCAGAATAATTTTCATAGCGGCCTGCAATACTCATAGAAAACATTTTACTGAAATCTGCTTCAAGATCAATATATGCTCCAAGGTTTGTTCTAAATTCATCTGTTACGTCACCCGGCTGAAATCCCGGAAATCCCTGTGAGCCCCCCGGTCTTGTTAAAGTATCAAGCCCAATAAAATCTCCTGTTTCCTCATCAAATAATGAATCAATTAAAACACCACCGTAATTAAACCAGCTTCCCTGTTCACCAGCAAATATTTTATAATTATCAACACGATATTGTGCGCCGTAAGCAACGTTCAATCCGCTTAATACATTATCAAATAATCTTGTAAAATCTAAACTGGTTGTATTTTGTTCAAGGGAAAATCCGCCATCATCAAATTCTGTTGGGCTTAATTCACCTAACGAAGCATTCAATGTTCCTCTTCCGTAATAATGCATTTTATTACTTCCGAATGTATTATTAAGATCAACATTCCA
>JACMJP010000018.1 GCA_014380545.1 Chitinophagales bacterium
CATGTATACCAATTCCATCACTTCCGCATTTAGATTAAGAACAAAGTGCAAAAATAAAAAATGAAGTTATAAGAATGGAGATTATTTATTTGGCAATTTTATATAGAAGGTAGTGCCCTTGTTTTCTTCGCTGTCAGCCCATACTTGCCCATTGTGGCGCTTTACAATTTTCTCAACAATGGCAAGCCCGACTCCTGTTCCTTCAAAGTGTTCTTCGCTGTGCAGGCGTTTAAAAGCTTTAAATAACTTGTCTTTGTATTCCATACTAAAACCAACACCATTATCCCGGATTGAAATTGTTGTTGCTGTTTCATCAACATATCCAAAAAATTCAATTACAGGAGTGGTCCTTGTTCTTGTAAATTTTACTGCATTATTCACTAAATTATAAATGGCCTCTTTTAACATGGAGCGATCAGCATAAATATGCGGAAGATGTGTAATGTTATACTGTACATTAAGGGATTCATCTTCCTTGCTTATTTCAGCAATTACCTCTTTTATTATTTCTTCCGTATTCACTTCAATGAGTTTTAATTCTTGCCTTCCCATTTTTGAATAGACAACAAGGTTATCTATCAGTGTACTCATCTTGATAATACTTTGTCTTATCTGTTTAATATTATCAGATGCTTCTTTATCTAATTTATCTTTATAATTTTTTTCGAGGAAATATGCGAATATGTCTATTGTCCGCAGCGGGGTCCGAAGATCATGGGAAACAGAATAATTGAAAGTTTCCAATTCTTTATTTGCAATTTCAAGCATTGCAGTTCTGTCGGCTGCCTTTTGTTCAAGATTTTCATTTAGCTCGGCAAGTTCCTGTTCTTTTACTTTCAATTCTGTTATGTCTGTAAATACGCTTAATATCTCACTGAAATTTCCTTCACTGTCCTGCAGGGGTATTTTTATTGACTGCACCCATTTTACATTCTTTTCATCATCAGTAATTTGTTGTTCAGGAATAATAACGGGCTTCCTGGAAATAAATACTTCTGAATCGCTTTCAAATAAGAAATTCAAATTGACATAGAAACTTTCTTTCTGAAGTGATTTATATTGCAGTAATTTTTGTTCAGTTGTACCCAGAAAATCAGCCAGCGCTTTATTTACGACAACAATTTCTTCATTTGCATTCTTAACATACATCGGGTTTGGAATTGCATTGATCATTTGCTGCAGATTTGTTTTCTGCATTTGAATTTCTTTTTCGAACATCTTTAATGCGGTAACATCATGATGAATACCAGAGGCACGAACCGGGTTTCCGTTTTCATCCCACTCCACAACTTTTCCCTTGTCCTCAATCCATTTATATTCACCGTTACTTGCAAGCATACGCACCGTAACATTATAATAAGGAGTTTCACCCCGCAAATGTTTTTGAAATTCATCATAAATAAATTTTACATCATCAGGATGCACAAATTTATCCACGAAGTGTTCATTCATCACATTCATTTCAAAATTATATCCGAGAATTTCGCCCCAGCGTTTGTTATGAAATATTCTATCTTCCTGAATAAAGAAATCCCATGTTCCGAGGTCAGCACCTTTTAATGCAAGGTCTAATCTTGTTTCACTTTCCTTTAATACTTTCTCGTGATTCTTTCTCTCGGTAATATCTCTTGCAATTCCCTGAATTCTACCATCAGGTAAAACAACAGAACTTATTTCCGTAGTTATTTCAGCTCCGTTCTTTTTTACTAATATTCTTTCCTTATTAAACTGTTTTGCAATACGAACTTCCTGTAATACATCTACTCCTCTTTGAATAAATCTTTTTGGGAATAATTGTTTTATATCAAGTTCCAGCAATTCTTCTTTTGTATACCCTGTAAGTTTGCTTGTCCCATGATTTAATTCGAGAAATTTTCCGTTTGCATTGATAATATAAATTGCATCATCTGCCTGCTCAATTAATGTTTTATATAATTCCTCTTTTTTATTTACTTCCGACTGAATTTGCTTACGCTTGTTGGCCTGGTAAGCAAGGCTTATAAATTCTGCTATAGACCGGGCAAAAGACTGGTCTTCCAGAGTCCATACCCTTGGATTAAATTTTTGTTCAAAACATATTACACCCCATACATTATCCTCCATAATAACAGATACATCAAGTGAAGCATTTATCTCTTCAGGAATACAGTAACTGTCTTTTAATTCGGAAAATCTGTGATCCCGCAAACAATTACTTACATCCAGTATCCTGTCGTTTAATAAATATTGAAAATATTTTGTGCAATTCTCAATACTTAGTTTTTCACTATCAATAAATTCTTTATTATCTATATCATAGGCCGTTAAACAATCAAGCTTTTTATAATCTTCCGCAAATTGCCAAATACTCGCCCTGCTTGTATTTAAAGTTTCAGCACTCATTTTTACAATTTCCTGTAGTGCTTCTGAAAAGTTTCCACGATAAATTGCGTCATTTTTTGCAAGAGAAAGAAGAATTTTATTATGTTTTTTTAAGGTTTCTTCAATTGTTTTTAACTCAAGCTGGGCAAGTTTTTTTGAATGAATATCAGCGGCTACACCATTTACACTCCGAATTGATTTATCAGAATTATACTGTACCTGAAATTTTAATTCAACGTATTTCGGGTCTCCGGATTTTGTTTTAACCAAACACTCAAATTCCATAGATTGTCCTGCAGTAGCAATTAACTTTCTTAACCTGCGATAAAAAATATCCGTATTTGTTTTCTCATCAATAAAATCAAAGCATGATGCACCTATTGTTTCTTCAACTGTAAAACCTGTGAGATCATACCATGATTTATTCAGAAAAATAAATTTCCCTTCGTCGTCAACCTGGAAAATAACATCCTTTAAATTATGCACCAACGATTGATATTGTTTCTGACTGTCTGCAATTTTTTTTGCAGCTTTTTTTCTTTCAGAGATATCAGTGAAGATTGAAATAACTGCCAGCATGCCCTTATATGCTGCCGGATAAGAAAATACTTCAACATCTATAACACTTCCATCTAGTTTAATAAATTTCTCTTCAATTGGCAGAGCAACACCACCTTCTGATGCTAATTTTTTTATTCTTTGTTTTACAATGTCTTTTGATTCTGCGGAAATAATATTCCAGATACTTTCCCCGATAATAGTCTCATTTTCTTTTGCGCCCAATAAAATATTTCCCTGCTGGTTTACATATTTTATAAAATCATCCTGATGAATTATCACACCCGAAGTTGTGTGTAATAAAAATTTGGTATGCTGTTCTGATGATTCCTGTAAATTGCTAATTTCCTTTTCCCGCTCAGTAACTTCAACACATGTGACAGAAAAACCCTCAAGATGATCCAGTTCAGGGCTGAATTTTGAGACATGCAAATCAAAATACCTTTCGGCAGAATGAAGTTTTACAGATGGAATTACAAAGTTTTGCAAATATCCCGCAGATAATCCCGCTTTTTTTAAAATGTCAATTTTTTCAGAGAATGTATCAAACATGCCTGAAAAATCTCTGACAGGAAATACTTCCGCACTTTGCTGAAATAATCGGCTGAATGTAGAATTGAAGTAGAGTAGAGAAAAAGAGTTATCAGCCAGAGCAATTGGTAAATTCAAATACTCCAGACCCTTATATTTTTCTGTTAGCAATCTCGTCTCGTTGGGGGACAACATTTTCACTCTACAAATTTGGTTGGTTCCGTTAACATATTAGGATTTCTTATATTGTGTTTGTGACAATATAGTGTGTATGCTAACATTTCACGAAACTTTAATGCTTTAAATATACTCACACATTTTCAATAAGAGAAAATATATTCTAATAATTTATGAACCTGTGTCTGTCAGAATTGTAAATTGATAATTGAAGGGATGAAGCTGTTCAACTAATTCATCTATAAAAGATTCTCCATACTTTATATAATATTGCATGAAATTATCAGATCGCTCCTGCAAACCCTCCTTCGGAAATAATTTGTTTTTTCCATTTCGAATATGTTGAATAGTTGTTTCAGATCTTTGCTTTTCTGCCCTCAATAACTTTCCTTCCAGTTTATCTATAGCGTTTGAAACATTTTGTTTTTCGCCAAGCACCGCTTTTTCAAGTGTGGGATCAATAGCCTTTGCCTGAAGTACAATTTCATCAAAAATATTTTGCATTTGTTGTTTTTTTGATGAGAGTGAAATAGCATCAGCCGCATTACTTTTTATAAACTTTTTAATTACCTCCTCTTCCTGTAAAAAAATATCCTGTTCACTAATATTATATTTATCCAATTTAGATTTAGATGTGCTGTCAATCCACAAGGCCGAATTGCGCAACATTAAAACAGGGAAAGTTATTTTATGTTTTATAAATAATTC
>JACMJP010000122.1 GCA_014380545.1 Chitinophagales bacterium
CATATAACATTTGCGATTTTAAGAAAATAAATTTTTTATCTATTATCTGCAAATATCCTTCACTTTCAATATCCATTGCAGAAACATAATTTCCAAATACATCAAACAAAAGAATTTCATTGCTTTCACAATTTACATATAAGGTTTCATTTGCAAACAGAAGTTGTTTAGGAATTAATTCATAAGGGAACATGTCGGTAAAAACTTCGCTTTGCAGTAGTGTACTGCCCCTGTCATCAAGCTGAATAAGGCGATTAGAGGAAATATCAAATATCCAGAAAGTATTATCTTCCTGTCCACGGCAAATAGTTGTAGCGAGATAATTTTTCTGATCCGGCAACTGGTTTAATTTTAATATTTGAATTGCTGATAAGGTATTATCTAACCAAACCACAGTATTAAAATCAGGATAAAGCGCAATTATCTTCAGGGGATTTCCGGCATCAATATAAGTTGGCTTGCCCAGTTGTTTATTGCTGTATGTAAAATGCTCAAGTGTTTTTGATTCGTATTTTACAATTTCATCTTTATCATTAATGTAATAAATACTCTGCAAATGATCAGTTGTGAAAAAAGAAGCAGTAACATCCAATTGTAATACTAAACTGTCTGATGCTTTTGCAAGAGATGTTATAAAAAGAAATACTATAAAGAGTTTATTCTTCAAAATATTTTAATTCTGTTTTTTCTCCGTTAAATACAGCATAGGTTGAATGTTTTACCCAGTCTCCTAAATTAATAAACGTTGTATTGTTGCCTATTTGTATTTGCAGGGCAATATGCCTGTGCCCGAAAATAAAATAATCAAAATGTTCTTTTTTTAATTTCTCTTTGGCAAATAATATCTGCCATTCTTTTTCTTCACCCAAAAATTGTTCTTCTTCATTTAAACTTCTGCTGTTGTGCGAAAAATAATTTGCAATACTAAAAGCAATACGGGGATGTAATAATGAGAACACCCATTGATTAAATTTTCCTGTAAAAATGCGCTTCATTAATTTGTAGCCTTTATCACCTGGTCCTATTCCATCACCATGTCCTACAAAAAATTTTTTTCCATTCTCTTCAAAGGTAATTGGTTGCCTGTGTACAGGAATATTTAATTCTTTTTCAAAATAATCGAACATCCAAAGATCATGATTACCGGTGAACACCTGTATGTCAATGCCTTTATCTTTTAAGTTAGCGAGTTTACCGAGCAACCGCACATATCCTTTCGGCACAACATGTTTATATTCAAACCAAAAATCAAACAGGTCGCCTACAAGAAAAATTTGTTTAGCATCATTTTCAATTGAATAAAGCCAGCGCACAATTTTTTTTTCCCGTTCAAGACTTGAAGCATGATCGGGAATTCCCAAATGAAAATCTGAAGCGAAATAAATATTATTGCGTTGATCCATTTTTCATCCAATCAATCTGCAAGTTATCAATTAAAAATACATAAACACCCCTGGGCCCATGTGCACCAAGCACCAATGTTTTTTCTATATCTGCCGTGCGGCTGGGGCCTGTTGCAAGATTTATCATGCTCGGCATATTGCCATCATATTTTTTTCTGACAACCGCAATTGCATCTGTAATATCCAATACCAATTGTTGCGTAGATGCTACTACAATATTATAAGTAGGATAAATGGGTAATGTGCGGCCGCTTTCCTGTTTGCTTGATAGTAAAATACTTCCTGTTCTGGCAACTAATGCTTCACACATAATAATTCCTGCATCAGCTTCTGTAATATCTTTTTTTGTTTCGTAGTTAATGAACTGATGTTTATCAAATAATTGTTTTAAACGTTCTTCAAAACAAAAAACATTTTCCCAGCCATTTTGCATTACAAGCTCTTTAATATTTTCAACACATTCTTTTTCATTTTCACAATAAATAAATTCGCCGTTTACATTTTTTAATTCCTGTGCAAATAAAATATCCAGGTGATCTTCAGTGACATTATAAATATTATCTACAGCTTCCAGGTTTGGGAACGGTAATTTAGTTGTATTCAGCAATGCATTTCTTATGCTGGTAAGTATCGTTTCTTTTGATGATGTATTTTTTGCCATAAGCAACTCTGCGAATTTCCCGCAGCAGGAGAAGGTTTTGAATGAAAAAAGGTTTGACAAATTTCAGCAATTTATCAAACCTCTGTTAATGAATTATACACAATGCTATGATTTTATATTTTCCTTCCCGGAATCAGGGGCAAGTTCTACCTTTTTTATCTCATTATTTCCGTTCTCATTTACTGTAGTTTCTTTAATTATTTCTTCAAGTTCTGTGTTATCCATTACGCCTTCTGATTCTTTTTCTACTACATGTTCTTCTTTTTTATCATATGGTCTTGGTCCTATCAGTCTTTCAAGATCCGCTTTGAAAATAATTTCCTTGTCTAATAATTCAACCGCAACTGCTTCTAATTCTTTTCGCTTTTGAGTTAATAAATTAAATGTGTGTTGATATGCTTCATCAATTATTTTGCGTACTTCATTATCAATAACAGTTGCCGTTTCCTCACCATATGGTTTGCTGAACCTGTAGTCCTGATTGGCATCATAAAAAGAAACATTTCCAACTCTTTTATTCATACCATAAATGGTTACCATTGCATAAGCCATTTTAGTAATGCGTTCCAGATCGTTTTGAGCACCTGTACTTATTCTTCCGAAAATAATTGCTTCTGCTGCCCTTCCTCCAAGTGTCATACACATCATATCTGTTAACTGTTCTGTGGTATATAAGTATTGATCCTTAGGGTTATATTGCGCATAACCTAAAGCCGCTACTCCTCTCGGAACTATAGAAACTTTTACTAATGGATCGGCATGCTCTAAAAACCAACCGCATATTGCATGACCTGCTTCATGATACGCAACAATTTTTTTCTCCTCAGGTGATATTAATTTGTTTTTCTTTTCCAGACCGCCAATTACACGATCAATTGCATCATTAAAATCCTGCATCTCCACGAATTTCTTTCCTCTTCTTGCTGCAATTAATGCCGCTTCATTACAAACGTTTGCAATTTCAGCTCCTGCAAATCCCGGTGTCTGCAGTGCTAACTTATGTGCATCTACATCCTTGGAAACTTTTACAGGTTTTATGTGCACTTTAAATATTTGTTCTCTTCCGAGCAAATCAGGTTTATCAATGGATATCTGACGATCAAATCTACCTGGTCTTAATAATGCAGGATCTAATACGTCAGGGCGGTTTGTTGCAGCAAGAATAATTACTCCCTTATCTGTTCCAAAACCATCCATCTCAACCAATAACTGATTTAAAGTATTTTCTCTTTCATCATTACTCTGGATCATATTTTTTCCTCTTGCTCTTCCTATTGCATCTATCTCATCAATAAAAACAATACACGGTGCTTTTTCTCTTGCCTGCTTAAATAAATCCCTCACCCTTGATGCACCAACACCAACAAACATTTCCACGAAATCAGATCCGGAAATAGAAAAGAAAGGAACCTGTGCTTCACCAGCCATTGCTTTGGCTAATAATGTTTTCCCGGTTCCCGGACTGCCTACCAATAAAACTCCTTTCGGGATCTTACCACCAAGAGCGGTATATTTTTTTGGATTTTTCAGGAAGTCAACAACTTCCATTACCTCTTCTTTTGCTTCATCCAATCCTGCAACATCATTAAAGGTTACATTCACTTTTGTATCCTTATCATATAAATTGGCTTTGCTCTTACCGATATTAAATATCTGTCCGCCACCGCCCATGCCGCCGCCGCCCATTGCCCTGCGCATAATAAACATCCAGATGGCAATGATGATCACTAGTGGTAATATCCAGCTGATAATAAATTTTGACCAGTCGCTTCGATGTACATCTACCGGAAATATTCCATGATTAGTTTCAACCGCCTTTGTTCCTCCCTGAATTTCTATGATCCTGTTTGCAACTTGTCCATTTGCATCAACTTCCATTCTGTATTGCGGACCGGATTCGGGGACTTTATCTTTTGCGTAAGGCTCCAACTTCAGGCTATCTTTTTTTATATAGATGTCAGCATATTCACCATTTACGATTTCTATTTTCTCAACATGCCCCTTCAGCAGCATTTCCTGGTATAATTTATTTTCAGTTATTTCTTTGTTTGGTGTGCCGCCGAAATCAAGAAAATACATTCCGAAAAGAAAAATACCCATAGCAAGATATATCCAGTAAAAACTGAATTTTTTCCCCGGTGGTTTTGGAGTATTATTTTTATTGTTCTGATTTTTTTGTTCTGTACTCATTCTAAATTTATCTTAATTAACTGTTTGCAATTTTTTTTATTTGTGCATCACTCCATAACTCCTCCAGTTGATAAAATGTTCGTTTCTCTTTGTAGAATACATGTACGACTATATCAAGGTAATCCACTAAAATCCATTCTGCATTCGCAAAACCTTCTTTGCTGAAAGGTGTTTCCCCTGTTTTTTCCCGCACCATTTCAACAATATTATGCGCTATTGCCCGCACTTGTGTGGTATTATCTGCATGACAAATAATGAATTGGTCTGTTATCGTATCCTGCACTTTCCGCAGGTCAAGCACTACAATGTCTTCACCTTTTTTATCCTGAATACTTTCTATGACGGCATCCAATAAAGAATATTGTTGGGGAATGGTTGGTTTTTTTCCGATGTTTTTTCTCACTATACTTTTACTAATATTGCTCAAAGTTACGAATTCTTTTGCGCCCAATACCGAATACTATATTCATAGGCAAAGTGTTGCATCATCTCGACAGGGTTGATTCCACGAACGCATATCTGCAATATTTGATTGCTGCTTCCGCAGATAGGTTAACCGAAGGTTTAACGGTTTTTGCTGATGAACAATTTGCGGGAAAAGGGCAGATGGGTGCAGGTTGGGTATCTGAGCCGGGAAAAAATATTATTGCCAGCATTTTGCTGTATCCTAAATTTTTATTGCCTAAACAAATTTTTTATTTGAATAAAGCAATTGCCGTTGCCGTTTGCGATTTTTTGAAATCATATTCTGATAACATAAAAATTAAATGGCCCAATGATATTTATTTTGAAAATAAAAAGATGGCAGGAATATTAATCGAAAATAGTTTGAGTACGAATGCTGTTGAGCAAAGTATTATTGGAATGGGAATAAATATTAACCAGGAAATATTTGATACTGCACTTCTAAATCCAACTTCATTAAGAGCAATCACTCATAAAAATTATGATCTTGAATTATTGTTTCATGCACTGTGCGCCGAAATAGAAAAACAGTATTTGCTTCTGCGGTCTTTTCAGTTTAAAAAAATTGATGACCTGTATCATGAAAGTTTATTTGGACTAAATGAAGAAAAAATATTTACACAGGGAGATGAAACATTTACTGGAATAATAAGGGGTGTAAATGAATATGGTAAATTAATTGTAGAAAAAGAAGAGGGGTTGTTTGAGTTTGGGGCGAAAGAAGTGCGGATATTTAGCATCGGATAATTATGTTTTTGCTTGGAAATTTCACTTAATTGATTTAATGTTGTTAACAAGTTCAATTTAACAATGGATTATTTGCAACTTTTTAATGTGTTTTCAATTATAATATTTTCATAAGATGAGAATAATAAATATTATATTGTTTATTATAATTTCATTTCCACTTGTCGCCCAAACAGATAAAATAAGTCAAATGTGGTTAGGGCTTGGAACTAACACAACTTACAATAAAGTTAAAGATGATACATACTTTTTTCGGGAGGATATGGGTTTTGAAACTGCGATAAATTATAGTCTTTTGCCAGAAAAAAAATGGGGAGTGGGGTTTTCTTCACAGCTATATTTTCATGCAAACTCCCCTGATGAAAAAGGCTTGCTTGTATATAAACCAGAATCTGAGAATATCATAGTTGACAGTAAATATTGGTCAACAGGCGTTAGTGCGGGACTATCCGCATTTTCAAACATTAATAAAAATAAGTTTTCATTGTTTGCAGAGTCAGGCATTAGTATTATTCATTTCCCAAATGAAATTTTTATTGGTGAAGATCCATCAGGCGTACCAGAGGTTTATGACTATAGCTGTGCAAACAAGCTGGGGTTGAATATTTTAATTGCCATAAATTATAACCGCAAACTTTGGGAGAAAAATTTTTTTGGGCTACAGGCAGGGTATAGAATCGAATACAGTCCATTTAACAGACCTCTCATATATTCTTCATATGATTCGTATCTTCCGCTTGATTTTCTTTGGGACGGTGAAACAGGCTTTCTTTATATAACCTGCTTGTTTGGTTTAAATATTACTAAAAATCAAAATGAAATATGAATTTATTATTTCAGATTAATTTATATTTTCTCCCTGCTCACCGATATTATTTATATTGTCAAAAATAGACTGGTAAGATAACTATGCACTCAGAAACTAAGTTATGTTTCCTCATTATTTTAATAATGACACTTTTAACAATCCCGGGCTATACGCAAACAGATTCAAATATAACACAGGAAATATCTGGTAGCTTTGGAATTTTAGGACCTGGTGAACGGGATATTCCCAGCACCACAACCTATACTGAAATGCAACCGGGATTTTACACGACAGCGAATTACACCTTCTCATTTGGCTTTGCCGGTTTATCTACTACTTATTTTTACCATATTAATAAAATTCATGCAAGTGATGTAATTGACAGAAATAATTTATCATCTATAACAAGCGACCCTTATCAGGCTTTTGGCATGTTGATAGGTCCGCAGTTTTCTATATCACTAAATAAGGAAAAAAATAATTCCTATTTGTTTTTTGGTCTGCAGGCAGGAGGTTTTATTGCTACACTGCCTGATCAGCGCTATGAATATTCTGAGACAGAATACACGGAATATTTAAAAAGTAAAGCCCCCGGGTTTGTGTTTTCTTATTTAGTAGGATACAAACTAAAATGCACAGAGAAAATTTCTATTGCCGTTTCGTTTGAACCAACATGGGAAAATGCAAGTATCTACATAAGACATTTTGGAACCGTTAGCGGCTCAGATAATTACAATTGGGAATATGTATACCCTGCAATAAAATTTAGCTTAATTAATAATTTATGAGATGACGTTTACTTTCAAAACGCCTCCTTCACTATTTTTTTCATTGCATCCACATTCCCCATAGTATAATAATGCAAACAAGGAACACCGGCTTTTATTAATTCCCTTGATTGTTCAATGCACCAATCTGTTCCAACCTTTTTTATCTCATCGGCATTTTTACAATTCTCAATAGCATCACTTAATGCATCCGGAATATCAACATGAAATGTTCTCGGAATAGATTGAATTTGGCTTGCCGCAGTAATTGGTTTTATACCGGGAATTATCGGCACTATTATTCCCTCTTCCCGGCATTTATTTACAAACTCAAAATATTTTTTATTATCAAAAAACATTTGTGTAACAATATATTCTGCTCCCACATCAATTTTTGCTTTTAAATATTTTAGATCACTTTTTAAATTCGGGCTTTCAAAATGTTTTTCAGGATATCCTGCAACACCAATATTAAAATCAGTTTTATATCCCTGTATGCTATCTTCTTCCAGGTAAATTCCTTTATTCATACTCACTGCCTGCCGCACAAGATCAGATGCAAATTTATGTCCCCCCGGTTCAGGAATAAAATCCCTTTCATTTTTTGCGGCATCTCCCCGTAACAATAAAATATTATCAATGCTTAAATAACTAAGATCTATTAATGCATCTTCTGTTTCTTCTCTTGTGAACCCGCCGCATATAATATGTGCTACTGCATCCACTTTATATTTGAATTGAATGGCTGCGCAAATACCAACAGTGCCGGGGCGTTTTCTGATGAATACTTTATCAAAACTGTCGTCACCTCTTTTTTTAAATAAATATTCGCTGCGATGATATGTAACATTTATAAACGATGGTTTAAATTCCATTAATGGATCCAGCACTTCATAAATACTCTGAATGCTCTTTCCTTTTAAAGGTGGAAGGATTTCAAAGCTTATTAATGTTTTATCTGCCTTGTTTATGTGTTCGGTTACTTTCATGAAATGAGTGATGAAAAATCAATAATGAGTTTTTGTTGGTCTAAAAATTTTTTGCAAATATAGTTGTATGCCAACTTTAAAATAAATATATAAACCGGTCATTATTCATCATGCATCAATCCTATCTTTGCTCATATGAAAATTTTATTACTCGGTTCTGGAGGCAGGGAACATGCAATGGCATGGAAAATAAGTAAATCAGCCCAATGTTCAACATTATATATTGCACCCGGCAATCCCGGTACTGCGGAGTGCGGAGAAAATATAAATTTGGCTGCAACAGATTTTGATAAACTTGCTGCCTTCTGTATTGATAAAAAAATTGATATGGTTGTAGTTGGCCCTGAAGACCCTTTAGTAAATGGAGTAGTTGATTATTTTGCTGCAAATGATTTAATAAAACATATCCCTGTAATTGGTCCGAATAAAATGGCTGCACAAATGGAAGGAAGCAAAACATTTGCAAAAGCATTTATGCAAAGAAATAATGTACAGACTCCTGCTTATAAAGAATTTTCCAAAGAAAATATTGATGCAGCAATTCATTATATAGATGAACATGCTTTGCCAATTGTTTTAAAAGCAGATGGATTAGCCGCAGGGAAAGGTGTGATTATATGTGATACACATGAGCAGGCAATAAGTGAATTGCAATTAATGATGAGTGGAAAATTTGGAGAGGCAGGAAATAAAGTTGTGATAGAACAATTTTTAACCGGTGTAGAATTAACGGTAATTATTTTAACTGATGGTGAAAATTATCTGATGCTGCCACCATCAAAAGATTATAAAAAAATTGGTGATGGGGATACAGGATTAAATACCGGAGGTATGGGAGCAATTTCTCCACCTGCTTTTGCTACAGAAGATTTTTTACAAAAAGTAAAAGAAAAGATAATTCATCCAACTTTAAATGGATTAAAAAAAGAAAATATTGAGTATAAAGGATTTCTATATTTTGGATTATTCAAATGCGGCGATGAACCTTATGTTATTGAATACAATGCAAGACTGGGTGATCCCGAAACACAGGTTATTTTACCGAGAATAAAAAATGATATATTAGATCTTTTCAAAGCAGTTGCTGAAAATAATTTAGGAAGTAAAAAATTAGAGACTGATGAAAGGGCATGTGCTACAGTCATTCTTGCCAGTCATGGTTACCCCTCAGCATTTGAAAAAGGGAAAATAATAACAGGAATGGAGAATACAGAAGATTGTTTATTGTTTCATGCAGCTACTAAAACTGATGAAACAAATAACTTAATTACAAGTGGCGGAAGAGTATTAGCTGTTACAAGTTATGGAAAAAATCTGAGCGAAGCATTGCTCAACTGTTATGTAAATGCCGGAAGAATTTATTTTGAAAGCAGATATTTCAGAAGGGATATTGGTTGGGATATCTAAATTAAATTTATAATCATATCTTTTCAAACATAATTCGTGACCGCCCTTTTTGTGTAATTATATCAATAAAGTAAATGCCTGCAGGATAATTTTTTATATTGATAGTTTCATCTAAAATCAAAGCAGATTCTGCAATACTATTGAATACTACTTGTCCTGATGAATGAATTATCCTAATGTTTACTTTTGATTGATAAAACAAATTTCCTTCTATTTTAAATTGATCTGTTGCCGGATTTGGATAAAC
>JACMJP010000123.1 GCA_014380545.1 Chitinophagales bacterium
GATGAAAAATATCCTGCTACCGTCCGATTATAAAAATCAAATAAACGAACTGGATGTGCACCCGGGTTAAAATTTATTGTTTCCGCATGGTTCATATTATAAATTGAGATTTAACTTATTTAATTTTCCTGAGGCTTATTTTCTTTTGTAACACTTACTTTTATAGCGGAAATATTTAAATGAAGTTAAACTTATTATTATGTACGATCTCCCGTATCACAAAGAAAAAAATGAACAGGTAATTAAAGAATTTATTTCCCGGTATCCATTTGCTTTTTTATCCGGAAGCGATTCAGAAAACAAACCTGTTGCTACACAGGTGCCGGTTTTTATTGAAGAGCATGAAGGCAAAAAAATATTAAGGGGGCATATCATGAAAAATACAGATCATCATAAAGCCTTTTTGCATAATAATAATGTTCTTGTAGTTTTCACCGGTCATCACATTTATGTAAGTGGTAAATGGTATAGTAATCCGCATACACCTTCTACATGGAATTATATGAGCGTACATGCTAAAGGCATAATAAAATTCCTGGATGACGCTGCATTAGTAGATGCACTTCGGATGACAACACTACATTTTGAAAACTATGATCAACAGTCTGCAACTATTTATGATAACCTGCCTTCAGACTATACACAAAAATTAATGAAAGCAATTGTGGCTTTTGAAATTGAAGTAAAAGAAATGGATACAGTTTTCAAATTAAGTCAGGACAGAGATGCTAAAAGTTATGATAATATAATAAAGCAGCTGAAAGAACAGGGCGAAGACGGACAGGTGATTGCTGCTGAGATGGAAAAAAGAACTAAGCAAGTATTTCCTGATGATAAGGGATAGGATTTGTAGCTTCAGTTTTTTCAGTGTCTACCTTCCGCACAAATAAAAAAATATTTCATTACATAATTTTAGCAAGAGGTCCATCTAATTTAACAATTGCAGACCATCCTGGTTTTAAACCCTCCTTTAACCGTGCAATAAATTTTTCCCGAATATATATATCTGCAAATAAAAGTTTATTGAATTCACTATTAATCCATTTTATATTAACTTCATTTAAATCCAAAATTGGCAATATGCTGACATCTTGTAAAAATTTTTGTGGATTTAAAAACGGCATATCCGATTTTTTCCATTCGGAATTTATTGGTGCTTCTAGCTGATTATACAACCATACATCACTTACAATATCTCCGTTCTTCAGCAAATATGCATAAGCAACTCTACCATCATCTTCTATGATAATTGAATATATTGGTGCTTTATCAAAAAAGAATTGATCAAAAAATTCACTCATAATTATTCAGTTTCACTTCATATCCAGCAATTGCACCTTACCATCAGGAGTTAAAATATAATATTGTTTTATTACTTTAGGCACAGGATCTTTAATTGTATATTTTATAGAAAGTGTATAAGAGAATTGAACAACCGGCTCGCTCACTACGGGGTTTAAAACAATATCATAATTATCATACGGCAAAGGATTATAATATAATGTAGTAATTCTTGGCGACGGCACAACCTTTACATCATTATTCATAAAAGTTCTTTTTCTTGCCGCATCAATAGATGGTCTGCTAAAGGTTTGATAGGTTGCATATCTTTCCAGCGGATAAATTGCCCGCTGTGCATCCGCAATTACTTTATGTGTTGTATCCAGTTCAATACCAAGCGCTTCATAACCTTTTATTTTTTCATTAAGATATTTTACAGCTTCTGTTTCCATAGTGATATATGCCTGCTTTGTATCATTTACAAAATAATCTACTTTAATGAGATCATATATTTCATTTTGAACAGATGCAGTAATTATTTTATCCAGCAGTTCGCTATTGCGAAAAGTTATGTGCACATTTTTTTGTATCTCAAAACCCACAGGTTTTTCATTATATGTTTCGCTGAAAAGTTTTTTATCCACTTCAATATCATATACCGGGGCAAGGCTTATCATATCCGTAAAAATATCAGCAGTGTCAATACCAATGCTTTGCAATGAATTAATAAATCCATTAATTCTCCTGCTGCTCAAATTATCTGTTTCCACCAGTGTTTGCCCCACCTGCGAAATACTGAATACAGCAACATACGCATCTGCCTTCACATTCATTAGTACATTTACATGAAACGACATTTCATTCAGGTTTGCAATTAATGCTACTGTTTCGGGTGCTTTATCCATGCTGTTCCACCTCGTCATGTCATTTAATTTTTGGTTTCCCGCTGACTGCGCAAACAGGAGATGAACAGATATGCACAAAACAATAGTAGTGATCGTTCTCATTTTTTAAAGTGTTGTATTGTTCAAAGATATTATTTTATTGGAAAGATTATATCTGGCAGTGAGATATCAGGTGCTGCGTAAACTAATTTTTTTTACAATCTACGTATCCTGATTTTATTTTTTGATACTGGAATAAAACAATGAGCAGGTTGTTTATAATAAAGTGATACTGCTTCAGTCAGTTTCAAAGGCTGCTTGTATTTGTTCATGCGTAAGATGCGGATAAGCTTCCAGTAATTGTTCAACCGTATATCCTCCTGCAAATTTCCTAATGATGAGTTCAATAGTAATCCTGGTTCCTTTTATCACAGGTTTACC
>JACMJP010000124.1 GCA_014380545.1 Chitinophagales bacterium
TGATAAAAGAATTAATTTTTGAAGCAGGAAATACAATTGACATTCTTCCAGGTGCTGGGATTAATTCTAAAAATGCAAAAGATTTAATTGATTATACAGGTTGCAAAGAAATACACACCTCAGCCAAGATGTATTTGCAACCTGACAGTAATGAAAGTAATTTTCAATTCAGGAAAGACATTTATGATTTCAGCAATACAACTGCTGTGAATATTAATGAAGTAATTATGTTGAAGGAAATAATCAATAAATTTACCCCATGAAAATTTACGAATGAGAAGGTTTGCAATTTCCGATATTCATGGTTGTTCAAAAACTTTTAATGCCCTTCTTGAAAAATTAGAATTGCAGAAAGATGATCAATTGTATTTATTAGGAGATTTTATTGACCGGGGTATTAACAGCAAAGGGGTAGTTGATAAAATTCTGCAATTGAAAAATGATGGATATAAAGTAGATTGTTTGCTTGGTAACCATGAATGGATGCTCATGAATTCCATATATGATTATAAAAAATTTGAGAACTGGATGAAAAATGGCGGAAGCATTACGCTTGACAGTTATAAAATATCTGAATTAGACTATATAAAAAAAATCCCTCATGACCATCTTCAATTTTTCAGGGCACTTGAATATTATATTGAACTGGAGGATTATTATTTAGTGCATGCCGGCTTCAATTTTAAAGATCCAGACCCTTTCAGCGATTATGAAAGTATGATTTGGCTAAGAGATTGGCATAAAAACATAAAGCCTGAACATTTAAACGGAAAAAAAGTAATTCACGGTCATGCTGCAAGAATTATTACGAAATTATTTGAAGATTTAAAAAACAAAAATACACTTGTTTATAACATTGACTGCAGTTGTGTGTATGACAGCAAAAATAAGTTGGGTGTTTTATGCGCCTTTAATATGGATGACATTACTATTATTACGCAAAAGAATTTGGATAATTGAAACAATGAGTAATGAGTGTTAATTTCAATTCGCAATTTTGTCAATCCGAAATCCGCAATTAATTTATCATTTCACTCTTTCCAATTTAATATCTGATAATTTACCGAGTTTAATCGGGACTGTTTCTTCTTCGAGGTTAGATTGTTCCAAACCAAAATCTTCTGCTGTTGAAATACCCCATTTTTTAAATAATCTGTATCCCTTCACAACAATTAATTCCCATGGCGTTAATCTTTCATCACTGGCAATTCTCGATTGCAATACAATGAATTTAAAATCAGCGGGGATATTAAATTGTTTTAACGACGGGTACCTTGACGTTTCATCTACTTCACCATTTTTTACAAGTTCCTGTACAATTTTACTAAACATAAGATTTACTTTATGCTCAACCTTAAATCCAAAATTTAATCTTACAAAAAAACATTTTTTTGAAATAATAGTATCTACTTCATAGGATGCACCATATGGTTCATTTGTTATATTTACATGCACAAACCAATATATATCTGCCCGTTTAGGTTTTTTTCTGAAAATAGAATATACAATATTTGAATCTATATGATCATCATCATACATCATGGCAAGATATACTAAATTAGTTGCTTCCTTTTCAATCGTTTCGTCCTCCATTAATGCAGTTATCATTGGTTTTATTTCTGCAACATTTACAAAGTTGATATGTTTCTTCCTGAGTTTTGTTCCCGCATAATATAACCACAGAACAAAAAATAAAACTGATGCAAGCATTACGGTAAACCAACCACCATGAGAAAATTTACTCAGGTTCGCA
>JACMJP010000125.1 GCA_014380545.1 Chitinophagales bacterium
CAGATAAAAGCAATAACGGCGATGGTTTTTATATTGAAACTGGAAATGTAAATGTAGATATGAGAGTTTATGGAGAAACAATAACAGGAATTGAGGATATAGATAATGCGGGCATTAAATGCGATGGGGTTTCTGAATTTGTTTTTTCTGACGGAACTAAAGGTTCTAAATGTTCCGATAGCGGATTATTATATTTCTTTTATACAAATAAAAAGAAAAAAATTACATTGTATTTAAGCGCACCCCCTGAATGGAGAAAAGAAAATTTAAGCGTTATTAATCATATTGCTGAAAGCATTTCCATGAAGAATCCGGCATAGTTTTATAATAAAAAAATGCGGGCTCAATGTTGAGAATATGAACGCAAAATATAAACTTATCTTTTTTCACAATTTCATTGAAATACATTGTGTTGCCTTACATAAACTATTTTGAATTATCTTTACACCACAATATGCAAACAGCCTTTCTCTATCTGAATCTTGATCTGCTCAACCACTGAGGCTGATAATATTTATATCTCCTCTCCGCACTATTTTATTTAAGCAACTACTATTTATTTATTAACCTCATTATTTATTATTTTATGGAATCAACGATTATCAGTACAAATACACAGCAATCAATTGAACTTGAAAACAAATACGGTGCACATAATTATCACCCCCTCCCGGTTGTATTAAGCCGCGGTGAAGGCGTTTATGTGTGGGACGTTGAAGGAAAACGTTATTACGATTTTCTTTCAGCTTACAGTGCTGTTAATCAGGGCCATTGTCATCCGAAAATTGTGCAGGTCATGATTGAGCAGGCACAGAAATTCACTCTTTCATCCAGGGCATTTTACAATGAAGAACTTGGCAAATACGAAAAATATATCACAGATTTTTTCGGTTATGATAAGGTGCTTCCTATGAACACCGGGGTTGAAGCAGTAGAAACTGCAATTAAACTTTGCCGCAAATGGGCATATGAGGTGAAAGGTATTTCATCAAATAAAGCAAAAATAATTGTTGTTGAAGGCAACTTTCATGGCAGAACAATTGGCGTAATTTCTTTTTCCTCCGACCCAGATTCTACATCGGGCTTTGGTCCTTATATGCCGGGTTATATTACAATTCCTTATGATGATCTCAATGCACTTGCAGAAGCACTAAAAGATAAAGATGTTGCGGGGTTTTTAGTTGAGCCTATACAGGGTGAAGCCGGTGTGTATGTTCCGAAAGATGGGTATTTATCAGCAGCTTATGCATTGTGTAAAGAAGCAAATGTATTATTTATAGGCGATGAAATTCAAACAGGTTTGGCAAGAACAGGAAAAATGCTTGCATGTGATCATGAAAATGTGCGTCCTGATATTTTAATTCTTGGCAAAGCATTAAGCGGGGGAACCATGCCCGTGAGTGCAGTGCTTGCTGATGATGCAATTATGCTTACTATAAAACCGGGACAACACGGAAGCACATTTGGCGGAAATCCCCTTGCCTGCAAAGTTGCGATAGCCTCTCTAAATGTATTGGAGGAAGAAAAACTTGCTGACAATGCACAAAGGCTAGGTGAAATATTGCGAACAGAATTGCGCAAATTGAATCCGGCATTAATTCAACTTGTGCGGGGAAAAGGATTATTAAATGCAATTGTTGTGAATACATATAACGGAAAAGATGCATGGGATTTTTGTATTGCCTTAAAAGAAAATGGCCTGCTTGCAAAACCAACACATGGTGATAAAATTCGTTTTGCACCCCCGCTTATAATTACAGAAGAACAACTTTGGGAATGTATAAATATTATTAAAAAAACGGTAGATGCATTTTGAAGGTCCACTTTTTTGAGTTTTGTTTTGCTCAAAATTGATTTTGAATTAA
>JACMJP010000126.1 GCA_014380545.1 Chitinophagales bacterium
CCCATTGCAGCAATTTTTATATGCTGAGGAATATTTTTTTGATCAGATAAAAACTATTCCTCAGCATATAAAAATTGCTGCAATGGGGAATGAAACTGCATCGGCAATTCATGAGCGGGGATATAAAACAGATTTTATCGGCGATGCTGATATTAAGCGCACTGCTGATCTTTTTTCTTCAATTGCAAAGAATTCAAGTGTGTGTTTTCCACAGGCTTTGCATGCAAAAGAAGAACTCATGAATTATTTAGATAAATCCATTGCAGTAATAAAACTCCCTGTTTATGATAATAAAATTAAATTACATGAACCAGTTTCGCAACATGATATACTTGTGTTCACCAGCCCAATGAATGTTGACGGATATTTATTTACAAATACGATTCAATCATCTAATATACTTATCGCAATAGGCAGAACAACACAGGAACATTTGCAGGCAAAAAGATTTAAAAATGTACTCACTCCCCCTGTAACAAATCTTTTAAGTGTTGCAGATATGATTTGTGGCTTATAATATTATTCAATAATAAACTTTGCCGAAACCATTACATTATCTTTCGAAATAAACTGCAGAATGTAATAACCCCTCGCAAGGTTATTAATATACATGGTCATACTGTTTCCATTCACAAAGTTTTCTGAAATAGTTTTTCCATCAATTCCCTTAAGTATTATTTTTTCATATGCTGAAATATTTTCAATAATAATATTATCAGATGCAGGAACAGGAAATATTTTTATCTCACCGGCAGCATTATTTTTTATTGTTGTAATTGAACAGCCACCAATAGCATCAAATAAAGTTTGTAAAGAATCAATAGGTTCATAACCGTCAGGTGAATTTTGTACATTCAGATTTATAAAATAATCATCGCCATCCGTTGGTAAAGCAACTCTTAAAAAAGAAGATAAAGACGAAATTCCGTCATCAAGGCATCTTGTATCAGCGCCCGGTACATTTGCACCTTGTAATGCAGCCATAAGTTTACATGCAAGTGTTCCTTCCGTATTTAAAAACTTCGCTTCCATGCTGTCAAGAATTTGCTGCCCTAATAAAATATTACCCTGTATAGAATATGTTGGTCCTGTGATATGATTTTTATAATCGTCTGTATTTATTCCTGTATAAGCGGCACTTCTTCCTCCATCAACAAGGTCAACAATACCATATTGTCGATAAGTTGGATCATCCAGTACGTCATTTGCAATCAGTGAATCAATAATTTGTTCAGGTGAATAACCTGCATCCATTAAATCTTCCGCATAATTTTGATTGCCCAGGATATAATAAGCCTGTGTATGAACGACCCCAACTCCGGGATGTATATCGCTGATGATTTTTGAACCGGGAATGCAGGATGCTCCCGCACTTCCAACCTCACCTGTAACAAGATCAACCGCACAAATTGAAAATGTATCCTGAGCATATAAATAATAATTACAGCAGAAAATAATATACAGAAAGTATGGAAACTTTTTCATAGAATTTGTATTTGAATTTAAAATTACAAAAATAGCTGCTTACCATTTTTTAATTTTGTACTTATAATGGCGTTTGGAATAAACAGGAGAAGAATACAAAAAGCAATACGGAGATTAAAAAGTTTACCGGGCGGAATTAATTTTTTTAAATATACTTTCAATAAGATGTATGCCTGGTATTTGCGTCTGATAAAAAGCCCCCGGGTTACCCATCCTTCTTCCATCATGTTTGAAGTTACCAATCATTGTAATTTAAAATGTATTACCTGCCCCCGTGAATTTCAGTATGGCGAAGAAATGGCGAAAGGATTTATGGACATCAATCAATTAAAAAAAATTGTTGATGAAGCATATCCATATGTAGATTCCATTGGCTTAACAGGTTTGGGTGAAACACTTATGTATAAACAACTACCGGAAGCACTGGAATATATCCGGCAAAAAAACAAAGGGATAATTACAACAATTTCTATTAATGCGCATTTGCCGAATAGTGTTGAATTAGTAAAATTGATCGCAGATAAATTAGATACCCTGCAAATTTCAATGGATGGTATTGGTGAAATTTATGAAAATGTAAGATTAAGAGGTGAATGGAAATTATTTTATGATAACGTAAAAAAAATTGTTGAACACTGCCGTGATAAAAGAGCTGATGTGATGTTCAACTTTGTTGCGATAAAAGAAAATTATCACACAATGGCAGATGTTGTTGAAGTTGCTGCAGAACTTGGTGTTGATTATGTGAACATAACTCCGTTCAATCTTGCCGCAGTTACAGCCCATAATATTGATTACTATGATTTTTTTCACAGCGATACATTTATAAGTGAATTAACCAGGGCAAAAGAAAAAGCAGGTAGTTTACCGGGTGTAACATTAACTTGCTGGGATATTAAAAGTAAAAATGAATTTAAAAAATGTCATTTACCCTGGAATCATTTTTATATTAGTTGGGATGGATATGCAACACCATGTTGCGCAAAACCCTTTCCTAAAGAATTGAATTTCGGAAATGTGTTTGATGATGGTTTGATGTTTTGTTTAAATACACCCGGTTATTTGGAATTTAGAAAAATGTGGTATGAAAATAAAACGCCGAAATTTTGCGAGAAATGCCATATGGTGGATTTGAAGCCAATTAAGTTACCTTATGAATTACCGGTGAATTAAACAATGAATCTTCTGTAGATAATTGCCCCGGTAATTAATATCAACGCAACTAAGAACATCCATTTAAATCTTCGCCTGCTTCTTACAAATGTTTCTTCCATCCTTGTTTGTGTTCCTGGTCCGAATTTTAAAATTCCCCACATCCAGGATGTTCCGATTAACAGGAAAAGTATAATTAAAATATCTTTTAACAATAAAAATGTTTCCGCTTTCATTCTGCCTGCAAACTTACATGTTTTGAGTATTTAACTGAAACAATTACTTTTGAATTCGCATGAAGAACATTAGCATCAGCAGCATCATTTTATTTCTTGCCATTCAACATATACAGGCACAAGTGTGGACACTTCCTGAAAATGGCTATTATATATCTGCCTCTTTCAGCACGGCAACTTATACTCAAGCTTACGATTCAGCAAATATTAATTATAGTTTATACCCCGTTGAAATAGAAGATCTGAGTTTGCAATTGCAGGTGCAATATGGAATTACAGATAAAATAACTGTCAGCGCAAAAATTCCTTATGAAGTGCAGGCTGCAAAATATATTGGAAAGCAGCAATTGGATTCAGCGGGTGCTTATATTGAAGGTGAACTGGCATACCTGAGTAATATTGAAGCTGGTGTAATTTATAAATTTCGAAATGCAAAACCGGTAATCAGTACTTCGCTGTTTATTGAAACAAATACACAAGATCATAATTTTTTAAATGGTCTTGCAACAGGCTACGATGCATGGAGTTTTAAACCGGGCATTGGTGCAGGTTATACAATAAATAAATTTTGGTTCAGCGCATACACTGCTGCAGATATTAAAACAAATAATTACAGCAGTGGAATTCTTGCAAACGGTGAAGCAGGATATAAATTAATTGATGAAATATATTTTGCCTTGTTTGTTGCAGGAAGAAGATCATTTGAAAATGGAGATTATTGCAGTTGTTATTTAACAAACTCAGGTTTGTTTTTTAATGATCAGTCTTATATTGCATACACAGGCAAGGCAGGGTTTTTATTTAATGAATTCAGTTTAAATTTTGGTTATACAGGTGCATATCCTGGCAGAAATATTCCCGGTGATCCGGTCTTCACTGTTGGGTTTGCTTACAAAAAAGAAAAATAATTTTATTAGAGCAACTTTTGTTCATGCAGTGCATTAAATAATTCATGTATTGCGTAAACCTGCGGAATGAGTTTATGTTTTCCGTCATTCAAAAAAACAATATGAGCTTCTTCATTTCTTCGTTTTTCGCTCCATTGATTTTTAATTCGTTTCATCACTTCTGTCCTTGTTATATTATCTCTTTGCATCACCCTTTGTATGCGGAGAGTTTGAGGAGCAGAAACTGTGATTACACAATCAAGGTCTTTGTATATTCCTGCTTCAAATAGTAATGCGGCTTCTTTAATTGCGTAAGGATACTTTTTATGTTTTTTCATCCATGCTTCTGCGTCTTTTATAACAGCAGGATGTACAATAGTATTATATTGCTTTAATATTTTTGTATTGCTGAAAACAATTTGCGCAACTTCTTTCTTTTTTAATTTTCCCTTGCTATCATAAATATCTTTTCCGAATAGTTTTTTTATTGCAATAATTAATTTTTTATCTTCCTCTATTATTTCCTTAGCTCTGTCATCTGCATAATAAACAGGCACACCGAGTGTTTCAAATAATTTACAAACAGTGGTTTTACCGCTTCCTATCCCACCTGTTATTCCAACTTTTATCATTTTCTTTTTATTTCAACTATAGCAGGCAGAATAGAATCTATTTTTACAAATGATGAGAGCGGTTCCATTACAATTTCCCGGTATCCTTCATCGGCTGAACGAAAATCTTCAGATATGATAAACTCCGCCTGAAAAGTTTGGCTTGCTGAATCTTTCGGGAATTTATAATATACTCTAATTTCGTCTTGTACAACTACAAATTCTTCATCAACATAAGAGTCTGCATCAAAAGTAATATTCGACGATTCGTATTCGGTAACTTTCGCCTGATATTGTATTGCAATAGCGGAAAGTGAAATATTTTCTTTATCCGCCCTCTTTAATGCCGCATTTCCCGAAATATTTTTATCAATATCTTCTTTGTGTATAATTTCGGTTGTCCATGTTTGATAAGTATCCAAAATTGTTTTCGGTCCCATAATTAAAATACTATCAGGGATAATTTTGATCTCGCCAACAATATCATAATTTTCTTTGAAAGTAAAATCGGAATTTAATACCACAGGAATTTTTTTGCTACCCTTTTCATCATAATCAATCAATATCGTATCGGGAGTTATAGCATTAATTGCAATATCTGAAGGCAGGTCGTTTGTAAAAAGTAAAACATTTTCATTTGGCAGGAAAATTTTGGATATCTCTGTATTGCGCAAATCCAGTTCAACATTCCTTTCAATAAATAATGCCCGCAACAATTTCCATCCCGTTGCTGAAACATTCAGATCAACATGATCAGGCAAGCGGTTTTTGCTTATTGTATTTTCCGCTAACTGATATGTTACACCAACCGATATTTTATAGTCATGCAGCCTGTTCATAGAAATAAACAACCACATAAAACATGAAATAATAAGGCAGTAGAAAAAGCGTATAGTATTGCGCCCGGGCTGAAACATAATTGCAGAATATTTTATCCTGCATTAAAAGTAAATCTAAATTTTAACTTGCCTGCTTGCGGTTTAACATTGCTTTTGTGTACTCCATTGAAACTGCACTTCTTTCAATACGAATTTTCGTGTTTGTATCAATTTCAACTAAATAAGTATCGTCTTCAGCTTTCACAATTTTACCATGCACTCCACTAATGGTGACAATTTTATCCCCGGCTTTTAATTCGGTTACAAATAATTTTTGGTCTTTTGCTTTTTTTGACTGCGGGCGTATCATAAAAAAATACAGAACAAGAAAAAACAACCCGAAAAATGCAATACTTGTCCATCCCTGCATACCTGAGGATTCTCCACCTGACGGTGACATTAAAAATTCAATCATAGTTTAGTTTTATTACGTTTAATTATTATTTATCGCTGGGAACAATTACGATTCCCTTTATTTGTAACTTGTTTTCGTTGGGATAAGTATTTGCAGTAATAGTTACTGTTTTATTAAATGCATCTTTTTTATTCTTACTGTCAAATGTAACTTTTATTATTCCTGTTTTACCTGGTTTAACAGGTTCTTTAGGGTATTCAGGTACAGTACAACCACAAGATGCACGGGCATTGGAAATAAGCAAATCACTTTTTCCCGTATTTGTAAATTGAAAATTGTGGGTAACTATTTCATCCTGTATAATTTCACCGAAATCATGTGAATCATACTGAAAGGTCATTGCGGGTAAATTTCCCTTATCAATATTTGATGAATCAGCGGTTGCCGGGTTTTTAATAATATCCGTTGAAACATCATCTTCTTTAGCAGATGACTTACAGGAAACGCTTAAAATGTTCAATGAGGTTAAGCATACAATAAAAATTAAAACTTTAAACTTTTTCATTCTGCAAATTTATAGTGAATTATTCAATTAATCCCCTGCCGGTTTTTATAATACCTCCGTTGTTTTTAAGCTCAAACATCACCTTATCCAGTACACCATTAATAAACTCCTTGCTTTTTGGAGTACTATATAGCTTGGAAATATCGAGGTATTCATTAATACTTACCTTCACAGGAATAGTAGGTAAAAATAAAAATTCAGTAATTGCCATTTTCATTAAAATGCTATCAATAATAGAAATCCGGTCCATTTCCCAGTTCTTTAGCTTCGGCTCTATAATACTTTCGTACTTTTCTTTTTCAGCGATGGTCTTAGATAATAATGTTTCAGCAAATTCTTCTTCTTCCGCTGTAAGTGAAAGGCTGAAGAATCTTTCATCTCTTAAATTACTGAACGGAATCTCATTGACAACATCTTCAACAAGGCTTTTCACAATAAACTCGTCATCTGCCCATGTTGAAATTACATCCTCCATGTGCTGATCAAAATACTCATTCATACATAAGAATTCATTCATTATTTTTTTAATGATGGTTTTGTGAGTTTTGTTGTCTAAAGCATTATCTTCAGTAATATATTCTTTATAGGGTTCAAATTCTTTTAGTTGATTATAAATAACAGGAATCATTTCTTCATCAACTAATGTCAGGAGTTTTTCTTTTCTCAATTGAGATTGAAAATACTGGTTAGTATTTAAAAATGTAATAACCGGGTTTATAAAAAATTTTGTAGGGAAATTTAAGTCCTCTTCTGTTGGCAGGTATTTATTTTTTCTTCTGTGCGCTTCAAGATCAACCTGCAGGGCAAGCTGTGTAATAAAATGCAAGCAATACAAATAACTCTGGAATGCGTTATTGATTGTTTGTTTTAATAATCTTTGCGCTGCAACTTCATTAATTGTGCCTCCACTTTGCTGCACCATATACACCACCTGCATTGCCTTAATTCGTATTCCCCTTCTGCTCAGCATTTCAATGAAACGGTTTTTTTGTTTTTTTTAGTATCCGGGAATGGGTAGTTAAAAATTAATACCAGTTCACAGAACGTTTAATTTATGTTTTCTTTTTATAATTCAATTTACTAAAATACCAATTACTAATTACCAACTCCCAATTACATCCTCGCATTTATTTTAGCAATCGCAGTTATTCTTGATTTTGCCAAACTGTTTGCTGCTTCCTGTGTTGTAATCTTTTCTTTTTTTGCTATATCAAACACTTCAAGTGTTCTGTTATAAATAATATCTGTTCTGCTAAATGCCCTTTCTTTATTGTATCCTTCCAGTTCAACATAACAATTTATTACACCTCCTGCATTAATTAAATAATCAGGAGCATAAACAATATTGCGGTCAATTAAATCCCTGCCGTGTTTTGTTTCATCCTTCAACTGATTATTTGCAGCACCTGCAACAATAGCGCATGTTAATTTTGGAATTGTATCATCATTTAATGTTGCACCTAAGGCACATGGAGCATAAATATCCATTATAGAATCATACACTTTTTCCTTCTCAATCACTTCTACTTTATGTTTCGCTGTAACTGTTTTTATTCTTTCTTCATTAATATCACTGATCATAACAACAGCATTTTCTTTTATCAGATGATCAATTAAATATTGCCCAACATGCCCAACGCCCTGCACTAAAATTTTTTTCCCGGTTAAAGAATCATTTCCATAAACATATTTTGCAGATGCTTTAATTCCAAGATAAACACCATAAGCTGTTACAGGTGAAGGATCGCCACCGCCCCCCATGCTTTCAGGCAAACCGGCAACTGCTTTTGTTTCCTGCGAAATAAAAACCATATCGCCGGTTGAGGTGCCAACATCTTCTGCAGTAATATATTTACCATTCAGAGAGTTTACAAATTTTCCATAGCTGCGAAAAAGTGCTTCCCGGCTTTTAATTTTTGTTGCATCGCCAATAATTACCGCTTTGCCACCGCCAAGATTATTACCACAGAGAGAAGATTTATATGTCATTCCTCTTGAGAGTCGCAATACATCAACAATTGCGTCAGTTTCATTTGTATAATTCCAGAATCTTGTGCCCCCGAGTGAAGGGCCGAGCACCGTATTATGTACTGCTATAATGGCTTTTAGCCCGCTCTCAGTATCGTTGCAGAAAACCACCTGTTCATGACCCATTTCCGACATGGTAGTCATCACTTCGTTATTCGTTAACTGCAAAGAGGAGTTTGACATAATGAACATTTTTTGTGCGGCGCAAAGATAAAGGAAGAAATTTAATGTATTGAAATGAAGTTTATTTCAGATAAATTTTATTGTGAACAAATTCTTTCCCGCTGCATCCTTATTAAACTTTATTTTTGTTTTTACATTTAAATCAGTACATGCGTCACTTAAAAGCTCTCAACAAATATTTCATAAAATACAAATGGCTTTTATTACTGGGAGTTTTATTCGTTACTCTTACGAATGTATTTAGCGTTATACAGCCCAGATATATAAGAGAAGCAATTGATTTTGCGTTTCAAAAAAAACAGGAATATGATGCGCAATTAAATGTTGAGGCAAAAGATACTATTGTAAATACACTCACAAGGGGTTTGCTTTTTATTGTTTTATATTATGTGGGTTTTACCGTATTGAGAGGTTTATTTATGTTTCTGATGCGCCAAACTATTATTGTTATGAGCCGCCATGTGGAATATGATCAGAAAAATGAATTATACGCACATTATCAAAAATTAACTCCGGCATTTTATAAAAAAAATAATACGGGGGACCTCATGAGCCGTGTTGCGGAAGATGTTGGCAGAGTGCGCCAATATGTTGGCCCTGCTGTTATGTATTTCCTCAATCTCGTTGTTACATTTATTTTAGTAATTGGTGTAATGATACACATTAGCCCTACATTAACTTTATATGTTTTATTGCCGCTTCCAATCTTATCTATATCTATTTATTATGTAAATAATATCATTCAAAAAAAGAGTGAGTTAATTCAGGCGCAACTATCTAATTTAACTTCCATTGCGCAGGAAACATTTTCAGGGATACGAGTTATTAAAGCATATGCACAGGAAAAAAATACAGAAAATTATTTTGAAGAAAATTGTGAAGAATATAAAAACCGCTCTCTTTCCTTATCAAAGGTAGACGCAATGTTTCAGCCTCTCATGATCTTACTAATTGGTTTAAGTACATTAATAACAATATTGGTTGGTGGCATTGAAGTAATGCACGGAAATATTACACCCGGAAATGTTGCTGAATTTATGATCTATGTAAACATGCTCACATGGCCTGTTACTTCACTCGGCTGGGTAGCATCAATAATTCAACGGGCGGCTGCCTCGCAAAAAAGAATTAATGAATTCCTGGATACTAAACCTGATATTGAAACTCCTTTCAAAACAAATTATTCTATAAATGGAAATATCACATTTAAAAATGTTTCATTTACTTATCCTGACACAGGGGTTGAAGCATTAAAAAATATTTCTTTTGAAATAAGATCAGGTGAAAAAATTGCGATCATTGGAAGAACAGGCTCGGGTAAAACTACAATTGCAGATCTTTTAGTGCGTATGTATGATCCAACGGAAGGAGAAATTTATATTGATGATATTGAATTAAAAAAATATAACCTGGAAAATATGCGCAGCCAGGTAAGTTATGTTCCGCAGGATGTTTTTTTATTTGGCGATTCTATAAAGAACAATATTGCTTTTTCAAATACAAGCACTTCACTTGAAACAGTAAAACAATATGCCCAATTCGCTTCAATAGATGAAGAAATTGAACAATTTAAAGATCAATATGAAACAATAGTTGGAGAGCGGGGAGTTACGTTAAGCGGTGGGCAAAAACAACGCATTTCCATTGCCAGGGCATTTTTAAAGAATGCGCCAATAATTATTTTAGATGATTGCCTGAGTGCTGTTGATGCAAATACAGAAAAAAGCATTCTCGCAAACATGCGCAACTACCTTCAAAATAAAACCGCAATTATTATCACTCACAGAATATTTTCCCTGCTTGAATTTGACAAGATCATAGTTTTGGATGGTCATAGTGTTGCTGAAATTGGCACTCACCGTGAGCTGATGGAGCACAGAGGAGTTTATTATGACATTTTTGAGACACAGCAAGCCGAAGAATCAGCATAAAATAAGTTTGCTGTTCCCCCTGTAATTTTTGGATTTCAAAATTTCCTTTAACTTTCGGAAAATTTAATCAAACACATAAACGTTAACCAGAACTAAAACTGAAAACAGTGGAGCAAGACAACAGGAATCGAAATGAAAGTGTATTTTCAAGGAAAATACGGGCAGGGCGCAGAAGGACCTACTTTTTTGATGTAAGAACTACACGGTCAAATGATTATTATCTTACAATTACGGAGAGTAAAAAAAGACATGACGGAGATGGGTATGAAAGGCACAAGGTCTTTCTTTACAAAGAAGACTTCAATAAATTTTTAGCGGAAACAGAAGAGGTTATCAATTTTATTAAGTCAAAAATGCCTGATTTTGATTTTGACGCATACAACCATGTTTATGAGAACCAGGAACAGGGACAAACAGAGACACATAAAACAGATACGCAAGAAGCAGATACAGATACGCAGGATACATCAGAGACGCAAACTGAAGAAATGCAGCATGAAGAACCAACTGATGAACAAGAAAGTGATGATGCACCGCAAACAAAACAGCATGATGATGACGATGATCTTAAAATGTAATTAAAAATAATAATTTCCGAAAAGGCTCTCTTTCAGGGAGCCTTTTTTTATAACCAACGTTCTATACTTGTTACACATCTTAACATTAAAATGATTTTCATTCCTGCTGTCTTTTTACGAACTTTGAAAGAAATTTTCCATTATGAAAAACAAAATACTACCCGCTATTTTTTTATTAGCCTTATCAATCCTGTTTTATTATTCCTTCATAAATAAAAACGGAAGTGAAATTCCTGTAACACAAACTGCAACAGCACCGGAAATAAATGATGATTGGTATAATACTGTAACCCGGTCTATCATAGAATCAGAATACAATTTCAGGGAAATAAAAGATAATAAATATGAAGCAGTGAACAGGCGTAATAATATGCGTTTCAGTTTATCGCCTACAGGTTTTCTTGCTTCAGAAAGAATAGAAAATATTTGGAATGTCTCATTTGAATTAAAAAATATTTACACAGGTGATGCTAAACTTAAATTAAACGATAACCCGGAAATACTAAATGAAGAACAAACCCTCACCTATCAATTTAATTCTTATGCAATCGAATACCTGAATGATGCTTCAGGCTTACGACAAAATTTTATTATTGAAGATAACGAATCAAATCAATCAACATTAAAAGTTGAATTACAAATTCATAGCGATCTGCAAAAAGAATTATTAGATGCAACAAAGCTTGTAATTAAAGATAATGCATCAGAAAA
>JACMJP010000127.1 GCA_014380545.1 Chitinophagales bacterium
AAGCCAAATTTTTTGTAGTTAGATTTAATGCAGATGGAATAATTGATGAAACATTTGGTATTAATGGGGTGGCTAAAACACCGGTTTTTGATGACAATGCTTACAGTGGAAAAATTGTACTTCTTCCTGATGATAAAATATTAATAGGTTGTGCAGCAAAAAGTCCTGGTGGTAGTGAGGAGCGTTTAGCTTTTATCAGGTTTACACCAAATGGTATTATGGACAGCACACTTAGCGGGGACGGAATTATTTATCCTTCATTCGATTCTCCATTTAATTATCATCCAAGGGACTTTATAGTTCAGCCTGATGGAAAAATAATAGTAGCCGGTACAAGGTATTCTGTAGCTTTTTTTGCCAGGTTCAATACAGACTATAAAATAGATTCCACCTTTGGCCATGATGGAATTTTTAATGGCGATTATTCTTACCTACTGGATACTGTTAATTTCCTTCAGGCATTGTCTTTACTTGAAGATGGAAAAATACTTGCTATTGGTATTACCTTTTGTTGCCTTTCTAGAAATGTTGGCATTTTCAGGCTGAATCCGGACGGTAGTTTTGATGAAACATTTTCATCAAATGGATATTTTGAAATTGCCTACAGCAGTGGAAATGATATTGCGTCAAACATTATTGTGCAGCCTGACGGGAAATATATTATATCAGCTATTTATCATCCTATAGTTGCATATGATATGCGCTGGATGCTCATCAGATTAAATGCAGACGGAACACTGGACGAAAGTTTTGGTTCCGGCGGAATCAAAACACTGGGCTTTAAAGATATTTCAGGGCTTGGAGATGGAGGCGGTTACGAAATATTTTCAGGATTAGCAATAGCGCCCGATGGAAATTTAATGGCTGCATTATCAGATTTTGATGATTATACAAAAAGAGATATTGCATTATCAAAATTTATATTAAATGACATCCCCTGCGAAAACGCTCCCACTGGATTATTTGCAACAAACACTACTACTAATAAATCAAAACTTCATTGGAGTGCTGATCCGGATGCAATTAAATATAAATTACAATATCGCCCATATGCATCTCTTATCTGGGTTTCATTAAATGCACCAAATAATTTAAAAATACTTACGGGGCTTGCAGCAAATACAACTTATGAATATCGTGTGCGCAGTCTGTGCAGTACGGGTTTGTTAAGCCCATGGAGTAGCATTGAAGAATTTACAACACTCCCGTTAAGAGAAAATGAAATAATTTCAGAGGGTAAAATTGAAATAAGTATTTACCCGAATCCAAACTCCGGAGCATTCATTTTACAGATTTCTGAATTAATAGAAGAAGAAATTATTTATATCAATATAAAAAATATGCTGGGTGAGGAAATTTATTCTGAGCATATAAATACATCTCAATCAACTCATCAAATTAATTTAAATAAAAATATTACCAGCGGAATTTATCTGGTTGAATTAAAAACAGACGATAAAATTTATTCTCAGCAAATTATTATTTCAAATTAAAAACCTAATTATGAAAAATCTATTTCTCTTTAGTTTCTCCATTTTTGTTCATCAATTATTAGTTGCGCAAATTATACCACCTGCTATTGAATGGCAGATTGCAATTGGCGGTACTGGTAGTGATGAGGTAGTATCCATCAAACAAACAAATGACGGAGGTTATATAGTAGGAGGAACCTCTAACTCTAACAGTTCTGTATATAAGTCAGAAAATAGTTTAGGTGAAAAAGATTACTGGATAGCAAAACTCGACAGTAACGGAAATATCGAATGGGAAAATACAATTGGCGGGGATGGTTCTGATGAACTGACATTAATTGAACAAACTAATGATGGCGGATATATTGTTGGTGGAAACTCTCAATCAGGAATAAGTGGCGATAAATCAGAATCCTGTTGGGGCGACTATGATTTTTGGGTTATAAAACTTGACAGCGAAGGAAACATTGAATGGGACAATACAATTGGTGGAAATTCTTATGATTTTTTATACTCAATACAACAAACAGATGACGGCGGATATATTTTAGGAGGGGATACTCAATCCGGTATTTCAGGGGACAAAACAGAAGAAAATACAGGGATAGAGTCATGGCGAAGTGATTATTGGGTTGTAAAACTTGACAATACCGGAAATATTGAATGGCAAAACACAATTGGCGGAAACAGGGAAGATTATCTGCGTTCAGCAGCTCAAACTCCTGATGGTGGATATATTTTAGGCGGATACTCTAAATCAGGCAGCTCAGGAGATAAAACCGAACCACAGTATGGATTCGATTGGTCGCATGATTACTGGATAATAAAAATTGATAATGCCGGTAATATTGAATGGCAGAATACATTGTCAGCTGGTAATGATGATTATCTCAAAATTGTACAGGCTTTACCGGATGGGAGATATTTTGTTGCGGGTAGTTCCAGGTCTCGTGAAGGTGGAGATAAATCTGAAGATAGAATAAATGAATATTCCGATATGTGGGTACTCTTGTTAGATGCATCCGGTAATATTATATGGGACAATACAATTGGTACTAGTGGTACTGATGATATTGAATATGCCCAATATACTTCGGATGGTGGTTTCATTATCACCACTTCAGCAGCTTCAAGTATTTCTTATGATAAAACTGTAGCAGGTTATGGTTCATCAGATGGCTGGGTTATTAAACTTGATGAAAACGGAGATATTCAATGGCAGGATGCTTATGGGGGAACCAGTGGGGATGGAATATCTTATTTTCATGAAAATACAGACGGTAGCTACATTCTTGGTGGTTATTCATATTCTTCGGTTGGCGGAAATAAAACAGTTGATAATTTAGGAAGCAGCGATTATTGGATACTTAAACTTGCACCTGAAACATATACAATTTATTTTTTTGCTGATACAGATGGTGATGGTTATGGTGACCCCGATGATGTGATTGAAAGTGAAACACAACCGGAAGGGTATATTGCTAACAATCTTGACTGTGATGATTCTAATGAGAATATCAATCCTTCAGCGATTGAAATATGTAATGATATTGACGATAACTGCGATGGAAATACTGACGAAGAGTTGCTTATAAATTATTATGCTGATATTGATAACGATGGTTTCGGAAATCCTTTGAACATATTAAATGATTGCTTTCCACCGTATGGTTATGTTTTAAATAATTACGATTGCGATGATGCGAATATAAATATCAATCCCGATGCAATAGAAATATGTAACCTGATTGATGATAACTGTGATGGAAAAATTGATGTCTTCAACCCTGAAGTTGAATGGCAGGTACAATATGGAGGAACTGATTATGAATCTGCTGTTTCAATGGATAATACTTCGGACGGAGGATTTATTCTTACCGGCAGCACCAGCAGTTATAATGGAGATGTTACAGGACTGCATGGAGACCGTGATTATTGGTTAGTAAAATTAGATGAAAATGGCAGCCTTGAATGGCAACGTTGCTATGGAGGAAATTATGGTGATATACCCAGGAATGTTTTCCAAAATTCAGAAGGTGGTTATATATTAACCGGATTTACATACTCAACTAATGGAGATGTTACAGGACTGCATGGGGAAGATGACTGCTGGGTAATAAAAACAGATGAAGCAGGAAATATTCTTTGGAAGAAATGTTATGGAGGAACAAAAGGTGACTATGGAGATGCTGCAATTGAAACGTCAGACGGTAATTATTTAATTGCAGCAGAATCCTATTCAAAAAATATGGATGTCGTTTCTTCTAATTTAAAAAATGAGTTATGGATAATTAAAGTTGATCGTGATAATGGAGATATCATCTGGCAGCATACATATGGAAGTGATAAATACGATTATAATTCAAGAGTAATTGAAACTTCAGATCATCATTACCTCATTACCGGAAGTATTGCTGAAGCCAGTGGAGATGTTAGTTCGGAATTTCCGGGATCTTATGATGATGCCTGGTTTGTTTTAATTGACACTCTGGGAAATATTATTTGGGAAAATACTTATGGAGGATCAGTTACGGATATAATAAATGATGTAATACAAACAGATGATGGAGATTTTATAGCTGCAGGTTACACATCATCAAATGATTTCGATGTTTCAGGAAATCATGGAGACCGTGATTATTGGATATTAAAAATTGATAATACAGGTAATATCAAATGGCAAAAATGTATAGGTGGCCCGGATAGGGATGAAGCTCAATCTATATCTAAAACAATTGACGGAGGATTCATTATTGCGGGTTTTGCTTCCGACGCTGGTGGGGATGTAACAGAGAATTTCGGTAATTATGATCAATGGATAGTGAAAATAAATGCTGAAGGCGAATTGTTATGGGAAAGAAGCTTTGCAAAACTTTCAGTACAATATACAACTGATATTGCATTTGATGTAGTTCAAACCACCGATAAAGGCTATGCATTCTGCGGTTATTTTGGATATGATGATAATGTAAAAACGAATTTTTCTCTTACCAAGGTTTATTCTGACAACATCATTTATTATGCAGATCATGATAATGATGGATTTGGAAATATATTGGATGACTCTATTGCAATTACACCTCCATGCGGTTACGTTGCAAATAATTTAGACTGTGATGATACAAATGCTTTAGTAAATATATTAAATGCATCCATTACTCCTTCCGGTTCCACAACAATTTGCAACGGGAGCAATTTAATTTTAAATGCAACAACAGGAACAGGCTACACTTATAAATGGTACAAGAACGGCATATTAGTTCCTCCAGCTACTTCCGCATCAATGATAATTACAAAAGCAGGAAACTATAAAGTTGAAATATCAAATGGAACCTGTTCTGATATTTCTGAGGCAATAACTGTAACAGTCAATCCAAAACCAAATGCAACAATAAATAATGTTGATGTTACAAATGATATATGTGTGGATGCAAGTATTAGATTAAAAGCAAACAGCGGAGCAGGTTTTTCTTATCAATGGTATAAAGGTGTTGTTGCATTAGCAGTAGCAACAAGTAATATTTATTTTGCAACAACAATCGGAAATTATAAAGTAAAAATTACAAATAGTTTTGGCTGCGAAAAAGTTTCCGCAGCATATTCAATTATTAATTCATGCAAATTAAGTGATGATGAAACTGATTTATTATTTAATATATATCCAAATCCTAACTCAGGCGAATTCACTTTACAAATTTCTGAATTAATAGAAGAAGAAATTATTTACATCAATATTAAAAATATGCTGGGTGAGGAAATTTATTCCGAAAACATTTCATTAAATTTTGAAACGGATCATCATATTAATTTGAATAAAAATATTGCAGCAGGAATGTATATTATTGAAATTTCAACTGCAGATGAAATATTTACACGCCAAATTATTATTTCAAAGTAAAAATCTGAGATATGAAAAACTTTTATTCAATTATTATTTCCCTCTTTATTTATCAAATGATATTCTTGTATTGCAGGCAGGCAAGTGCTCAAACAGCTCCTGAAATTGAATGGCAAAAGTCTTTGGGTGGAACAAACAGTGAAATGGCTTTTGCAGTCACATTAACTGGTGATGGTGGATTTGTTATCTGCGGAGAAACATATTCAAATAATGCTGATGTAAGCGGATTGCACAGCTTCGGCTATTCTGACGGATGGGTTGTAAAAATAGACAGCATGGGTAATATTGAATGGCAGCATGCTATTGGGGGAACAAATAATGACTGGTTTTATGATATTAAAACAACTCCTGATAATGGGTTTATAGTAGTTGGCTTCACCAAATCAAACGATGGAGATATAAGCGGGAATCATGGTGGTCAGGATGTATTGGCAGTTAAGTTAGACAGTACAGGAAATATTGTATGGCAAAAATGTTATGGTGGAACTCTTGATGATGTGGCAACTTCAGTTCTATTGACTTCGGAGGAGGGATTTGTTTTCACTGGTTATGCCAGATCTGAAGATGGTGATGTAATTTCAACAGCACCGTTTACAAATTTCTGGACTGTAAAATTAAATAGTGATGGTGAAATTGTTTGGCAAACAACAAACGGAACCACATTAGATGATGAAGCACAGTCCATTGCCCACTCTGCAGATAATGGATACATTGCTATTGGACAAAGGCAAAGTGGGGATTGGTATACAGCCTATATTACGCAGCTTGACAGCTCAGGCAATGTTGTGTGGGAAGGAGATATTGATAATAATGATTTTGCATTTGATTTAGTGGCAGCAGATACAGGTTTTGTTATAACCGGAAGCAATGAGCCTCCTTCCTCAATGGGTGAACAATTTACAGTTATTCTAATTAACAGCATAGGAGAAGAAGGAGCAGTTTACGAATATGGAGGCAACAGCTATCATGATGAGAGAGGCATGGCAATTATATCCTGCCCCGATGGAAATTATATTTCTGCAGGATTTACCGGCTCAGATGATGGAGACATTTCATTCAATTTTGGGAATGGAGATGCATGGATAATTAATACAAATGCAGAAGGTACTCTATTGTGGGAAAAAACTTACGGCGGTTCTGAATCTGAGGTCATCAATGATATACAATTAATTTCCGAAGGCAATTATATAGCGGTTGGTTATTCCGATTCTAATGATGGTGATGTAAGCGGCAACCACGGACATCGGGATATTTGGGTTCTGCGATTATCTGAAGATGCGCCTTGTATTCCAAATACCTTTTATGCAGATGTAGACGAAGATGGATATGGCGATCCTTTATCCAATACACTAGTATGTGAAGCACCGGAGGGATATGTAATAAACATATTAGATTGCGATGATACAAATCATCTTATCAACCCTGAGGGTTTTGAATCATGTAATGATATTGATGACGATTGCAATGGTTTAATTGATGATACACCTCCACTACATGCAGCATTTTTTGTATATGGATTTTCAAATGTTTGTAAACCCGGATATATCGTCCTGACAGTAATTGGATGGACTGATGGATATACTTATACATGGAAGAGAAACGGAGAATATATTCCTGGTGCTTCGGGGTCAGCAGGAGTGTATTTGCATAAAAAAACAGGATATTATCAGTTAGAAGTAACAAATGGAACCTGTTCTGATCTTTCTGATTCAATTTTCGTGCGTTCACTTTCAAGACCTGAAATATTTATTAATGTAGTTACTGACCCAGATATCTGTGAAACAGGTTTGGCAATTTTACATGCAACTTCCGGCATTGGTTACAGCTATCAATGGCTATTAAATGGTGATGAAATTGAAGGGGCAACAGAGCAAAATATTACTGCAACTGAAGTGGGGAGGTATAAAGTTTTTGTTGTTGACACTTTCGGGTGCGAGAATAAATCAAATGCCAAAAATATTTTTTCTTCCTGCCGATTTGCAGAAGATAATCTGAACGCAGCACAAATCTTCACTATATATCCAAATCCAAACTCCGGAGAATTCACTTTGCATATTTCTGAATTAATTGATGAAGAAATTATTTTCATTAGTATTAAAAATATGCTGGGTTCGGCAATTTATTCTGAGCAGATAAATTCATCTGAATTAAATCATCAAATTAATTTAGATAAAAACATTGCTGAAGGAATCTATGTAGTTGAAGTTTCAACAGCAGATAAAATATTTGCACAACAAATTATTATTTCAAAATAAAACAAGAACAGAGAATTATAAACTAACTGAAAAAATAATTTAACTTAGCTTCCACTTAATAGAAATTTTGGGTTATATTTTTATTCTTATAGGGTTATATTTTGACTTCAGGAGAAATAAACAACATGTTTTTATTCTCCTGAAGTTTACCTTCATTACTTTTCCTGTTACAGCCATTCTTACAGTGCTTTTATTTTTACCGCTTAAAAATTATTCTGCTTTGTGGTTTATGTTTCCTGCTGCTGCATATCCTTTTTTGATGCTTGTGTATAAATATATTTATGAAACGTATTTATTGAAAACGAAATGATACCAATTATTTTAAATTGAAAGTGGATTATTTTGAATATTCTATTATATCACCGCACCAAAATCACAAACCCTTTTTCAATAATTTCAATAGTAGAATTTTCTTTGCTATAGTGTACCACCCAAACGTAAGAATCTATTTCGGCATCAATATTATTTACCTTGCCATTCCAGCCGGAAGTAATTTCATAGGAAGTAAATAATAATTCGCCCCAGCGGCTCCAAACTTCAAACTGGTATATATCGCCAATAGGGCTTTGAACCACAGGTTTAAAATCATCGTTCAAACCATCATTATTCGGAGAAAATACATTGGGTATAATCAATGCCCCGCAGGGGTCAAGAATAGTAATTAGATCCTCCGCTTCACAGCCATCAGCAGTTGTAACTGTAACGCTATAACTTCCGGGATGAGCAGTTATAATAGAAGAAGTGGTTTCGCCTGTATTCCAGAAATAGCTTGCACCTTCATTAAAAGCATCAAGCACAACCTGCACCCCTTCGCATGCTTCAATATCATTGCCCAGATCAACAACAGGAAGCGGAAATACAGTTACATCGGTGGAAACCGTTGCCTCACAACCATTGCTGTTAACCACGGTAACGGAATATTCACCCCCTGTGGTAACAAGATAGGTTTGAGCGGAGCTTCCATCCTGCCATTCGTAACTCACAAAGCCGGAACCTGCATCAAGCAAAAAACTTTCTTCATCACAAAAATCCAGAGAATCAGGCAGGCTTACATCAGCCGCTGCATAAATAATTACATTCATGCTGTCGCTTGCCTGGCAACCGTAAGCATTGGTTACGGTTATAATATATTCGCCTTCATCAATAACTAAAATTGTTTGCGTTGTTTCGCCGGTGCTCCATTCATAAGAAGCATATCCATCACCCGCATCCAGTATATATTCATCGCCCTCACAAACTTCTATATCAGGACCAAGATCAACTTCAGGAAAGATCAGGTCGCCAAGATTAAATACCAATCCACCATCAGCCCCATTTTCAGAACCATGCGGTGTATCATCACAAAATGCACCGGGCGAATCGATAAAACCTTGTTCGCCTCCAATTAAATTTACTGTTACAGTAGCGGGTAATGATGCAGCAGAAAATCCAACATAACCACCACCGCCGCCGCCACCCGGGCCATGACAAGTGCCTGCCCAAAGTGTGCTCTCTATATCGCCACCATCACCTCCATGCACATCCACAATCAGCGCTGATGGAAAATCATCTACCCTTAATATTACGGCGCCACCGCCCCCACCGCCCCCCGCTCCTTCGCTGTCCGTAACTACTGTTACAGCATCACCTGCAGCTTTAATAGTATATCCCAAACCTTCAATAGTTGTGGCATTTATAATTACAATTCCGCCTCCGTTAGCTCCGTCTGTTACTGATAAACCATTATCCTGTTGACCGCCACCGCCACCGCCACCCAGGAAGATACGGTCCACTGAGTAATCAAGAGATGCCGCACCCGGAGACCATATTTCATCATACACCCCGCATCCCGTCCATTCAAATGCACTGCGGCCTCCTGCACCAAAGTTTCCCCCACCGCTTCCGCCATGCTGGCCTGTTCCGCTGCCTCCACCACCATTGGCAAGTTTACCTCTTCCACCCGCAAGGTCTTCATCCACTTCTGCAATTGCTTCGCCTTTTTGTCCTGCCTCGCAATCACCATAAGTAGCAGATGAAAAGTCAACAGCATAGTCA
>JACMJP010000128.1 GCA_014380545.1 Chitinophagales bacterium
CCACCCATGGTTTCAATACCCAGGCTTAAAGGCGTAACGTCTAACAGCAATACATCTTTTACTTCACCGGTCATAACACCACCTTGTATAGCGGCACCAATGGCAACTACTTCATCGGGGTTAACACCACGGTTAGGTTTTTTACCAAAGAACTTTTCTACAATTTCCAATACTTTAGGAATACGGCTGCTACCACCCACCATAATGATCTCATCAATTTCGCTGGTATTCATGCCGGCATCTTTCAATGCGGCTTCGCATGGTTTTAAGCAACGCTCAAATAATTTATCGGCCAGTGCTTCAAATTTTGCACGGGTTAATTTTTTAACCAAATGCTTGGGCACGCCATCAACCGCTGTTACATAGGGCAGGTTAATTTCTGTTTCGGTAGAAGATGATAATTCTACCTTAGCTTTTTCTGATGCTTCTTTTAAACGCTGTAAAGCCATAGGGTCTTTACGTAAGTCTATCGCTTCGTCGGCTTTAAATTCGTCTGCCAGCCAATCCATAATTACTTTATCAAAATCATCGCCACCAAGATGCGTATCGCCATTTGTACTTTTTACTTCAAACACACCTTCACCAAGCTCAAGAATAGAAATATCAAATGTTCCACCACCAAGATCGAACACTGCAATTTTCATATCCTTGCTGCGCTTGTCCATGCCGTAAGCAAGAGCGGCAGCAGTTGGCTCATTGATAATTCTTTTAACAGTTAATCCTGCAATTTCGCCGGCTTCTTTTGTAGCCTGACGCTGACTATCATTAAAATATGCAGGCACTGTAATTACTGCTTCAGTAACTTCAGTACCGAGATAATCTTCTGCAGTCTTTTTCATTTTCTGTAATACCATTGCAGAAATTTCCTGCGGAGTATATAAGCGGTCAGCAATTTTTACTCTTGCAGTATCATTATCACCCCGCACCACTTCATAGCTGATCATATTTAATTCGCTGGATACTTCACTGTAGCGATGTCCCATAAATCTTTTAATACTTGCTATTGTTTTGCGGGGATTGGTAATTGCCTGGCGTTTTGCAGGGTCACCTATTTTGCGTTCTCCATTATCTAAAAATGCTACGATAGAGGGAGTGGTTCTTCTTCCTTCATCGTTTGGAATTACAACCGGTTCGTTACCTTCCATTACGGCAACACAACTGTTTGTGGTTCCTAAATCTATTCCAATTATTTTTCCCATGATTATTAGTTTTTTTATTATGCTGACTGTCATTGTCAATCATAATGCCATTGGAATTTTTGATGAGTTTGTGGCAGAATGCAGTATTAATGAGGGGTTTGAAGGTGGGAGGTTATGACAAGATGGCAAGAGAATATAGTTTCAGGAGCTAAGTGTGCTTTATCTTATTCTTTTTACTTTCTTTATGATCTTCGGGTTTCTTTTTGTGTGGAATAAGCTTAATACTTCGAGAGTATTTGGTTTTATTTTATAAACTATCCAATAATTCTTTTTCCAGATAATGTTCCTGTAAACTTGATTCTTAGTTCTGAGATATCTGTTCTCTGGATGGTGTAAATAATCGACAGGAATTGTTTCTACAATATCAACAAATTCAACTGCAAATTTTAATGCATAAGTCTTTGAATAATTCTCCGTAAGATATTCCAATTCATTTTCCAGATCTTTCCAGGCAGCTTCTTTGATAATCAATTTCCTTTCCTTGCCCATGCTGCAATGCGATGTTTTACTTCATCTAAAGAAAGGGATTTGGATTCTTCTGCCTTTTTAATTTTCTCAACAAATACTGCAGCATCTGTTTTTTCTTCCTCAAATTTGTTTATATCCACAAAGTCAAGTGATTTTAAATGATCAAGCAGTGCCTTGCCTTTTTTACCTGATTTTATTTTTAATACATATGTCATCTGTAAAAAATTATTATTACAAATTTAAACTCTTTTTTAATTGAACCGTCAAATCCCCGATATAATTATCTCACCAAAGTCAGTTGCCTTATTATACTTTTTTCACCTGCAGTAATTTCTACATTATAAATTCCGCTTTGTAATGATGAAAGATCAAGTTCAATTTTTCCTGTTTGTATATTGCCGATATTTTTAATCATCATTTCTTCTCCGGTAATATTTAATACCCGGATATATACTGCATATGTTTTATCAAGATTAAAATCAATAACTGCATTTGCAGATGCTGGGTTAGGATAAATTTGAGTATTTGCAAACAGTATGTCTTCTTCATCTATTTTGTCAAATGTTATAACCGTTGTATAAACGTCACTACCGCAATCATTAGTAACTGTCAGTGTTACAGAATATGTATCAGTTTCCTCATACGTATGAGTAGGGCTTACAATAGTTGATGTGGTTCCATCTCCGAAATTCCACAAATAACTTGTTCCCTCGGTAGATGTATTTGTAAATGTAAAAGTTAATCCTACTGGAGTATAAGTGAAACTTGCAATTGGAAAATAATTAACTGTAACAGCAATTGATTCTGTAATTGTACATCCTGCTAAATTGGTAGTAACGGAATATGTTCCGCTTTCAGTAACAACTATTGTCTGTGATGTTGCACCTGTGCTCCAGCTATAAATTGAACCGGCATTTCCTGCATCAAGAATTACTTCATCGCAGCCTGTAATATTTTCTGCTAAATTATCTTCCGGTGATTCAAGACTATTTACATTTATATCATAATTATTATTGGAAGCATCGGGATCGCTTGCTAAACTAGAATATACATTTATGCTGTGCAATCCTGTTGTAGAAAAATCTCCTGTTTCAGAAAAAGTATAAGATCCGCTTTCGCCTTCTTCCAATGTTATAAATGCTGTTTCTGTAACGGGTGGAGCTGCATCAACTGATAAATTTACAGGAATTGCGTCTATACTTCCGGGTCCGTTATTCTGAATTGTTACAGTTACTTCTTCACTGCTTGTCATATTGCATCCTCCAACGGGAGATGTTATTGCAGTAATTGCAACATCAATTGGTGCAGCACTTGCAGTTCCATCAAAACAACAATTACCTCCTTCACTTATATAATATTCATCTTCATCAAAAACGCCGTATTGCAAATAAGAATATCGGAATGTACCTGTGAAAGTTGTAAGAAAATAATCAGTAAGCTGATCTACTGTATTGCATCCGCCGGGAATATAATCTGTATCACATTCATAAGCGCATATCATATAAGGATATCCGTCCGGATCATCTAATGTTACGGGAACAATTACATTTATATCAACAATACCCATATCAACACCTGTAATACTTGTTGTTCCATCATCATCATAACCTGCATAAATAACTTCCACAACATTGTCTACATAAGCCCCTGTAATTGTTATGTTCCATGATTCATAAGAGCATAATCCTATTTTAATATTTGGAACGTCTTCATCTATATTAATTTGCAGATCGCCGCCATCATAATTTGAATAAATAATAATATTTCCGGTGGCATCGCAAATGCCCTGGGAAAATAAAGTTGCAGAAAAAAGCATTGCTGAAATAAGGAGTATAAAATTTTTCATAGATGTTGTTTTAAGTTTATGAAAGATAGAAAGAATTAGATGAAAATTGAAAGACTGCAGTGTGTTGAAAATAATTCTGACAATATTATGAGTGACGCATATTTTTAAATCAGAAACTTCACTACTTTCTCTTTGTTTCTAAAACAAAAAAAATAAAGGTTTGCTTAAAGTTATTTTATGTTATTCGCAATCAGGAAAAAAAGCATTGCTATTATCCGTAGCAAAATTTAACCCTCCAGTGATGGAACCGCATGCAATAGAATCTATAGTTTGTCCCTGAAGCGGGTATATTTTCCCTTCTTTATGAAAGCGGGTGGAGAAAACACCGAGTCCACCCACAACATTTGTAAAAGGGTCTGTCACCTGTCCTTCCGTGAGGCCGAGTGTAGAGTTGTTATACTGCATATAATCATAAAGTGTTTGTCCGCCGGCATCAATAATAAACTGAACGGAATCTGCGAAGCGATAGAGATTGTCATCGGCAACGGGACTAAAATTTTCTTTTATGAAATTGTAAAATGCAGGACCGCTTACATCATAAGTAATTGTGAAACCACCATTGGTGTTGTCTGCTGCATATTCTTTTGCAAATTTCCATTCTACTTGTCCGCTATTAGTTGTCTGAAATGAATCACCTGCAGGAAAATAAATTCTGTCACGGTAGTGAAAGCGCAGGCTGAGGTCATAAAATTTTGCATCTATTGCGCTTATCCATCGCATTTCATAAGGTGTGAACATTGAAAATGTTACAGACTGCGGAAAGATGCTTTCGTCATTTGGTCTTGTAATTTTAAATGAATCTATAATTGGAGTTTCTGCAACAGCTGTGATTCCTGTTTCGGTATTCGTAACAGTTATTCTATAAACATGTTCTGCATTTAAGTTGGCTTTAAAGCGATATAAAATGTTAGGTGCTGATGCAAAAATGCCGTCTGTATTTTTTGGTATGCCGAGTGTATCGCCATTTACTCTCTCAACTAAATAAGCATCTACTACCCCCCCGAAAATTAATTCTTCGAGTTTAACGGTTAATTCATTGCCATAATAAATTTCGTTTGGATCTGATGCCATGGTGATAGCATCTATTTCATCATTTAAAAATGCACGGTTAATTCGAATGTAATGTATACTGTCGCTCTGGCTTAATAAAGCATAGATAACAGGTGATTCTTTAAAATCTGCATTTAAATCGAAATCGGTAGAACAATCCTGAAATAAAAATGCGGCACACATGCCGGCAGCAAACAGCCATCTTTTCATACAGGGCAAAGATAAGGATTTTAAAAAGTGTAAAGTATCAGGGGGGTGTAAAAGTTGCAGGAAGCACAGAGCAGTTCTTAGTGGGCAGTTGGCAGTATTCAGTTCTTCATGAATCATTAATTAATATTCAAACTGGGGACTGCTCAACGCCAACTGCTCACTGAATACTCATTCACAACCTGGATAATATGGATTGTATATGCTGGAAGTGAAATTTAAATGACGGGTGATATTTCCGCATGCAAGTGAATCGAGTGAATCAAGTGTTAAACCAATTGAATCAAGCTCAACACTGTATCGTGAGGAAAAAATACCAAAGCCGTTTTTAATATTTGTATATTGATTTGTTGCGTATAATTCTGCAAGACCTGATAGCGCATATCCATTTATATAAAAATAATAAAGATCAATTGCACCTGCATAAAAATAATAATTGATGCTGAGGAATGTTCGGTGTATATTTTCATTATCTTCAATATGGTTATTTGAGAATGTATAAAAAGAATAGCGGGGAATTGAATGCGCTATATTTCCATAACCTGTAAGATTGTCTGCGATCTTGCTGTCGAATATTTGCCAGTTGAGAATATGTGTTGATGAATCGCCTGTAATTATATTTTTTTCAGCATAATTAAATTCCATTTGTAATTCATAAATTTTTCCGTTGATAGCGTATTTACATTGGTAACTGATATCGCCGGTATCTGCAATATTTTCATATGCTGTTAACTCTGATGGTGACATCGTTTTATATGGATGTACTAATTGTGTTGTTGCTGATAGTGTATCGCCGGTAATATGATTGATAACAAATAAATGATATGTTGCTTC
>JACMJP010000129.1 GCA_014380545.1 Chitinophagales bacterium
GATTGAAGGGACCATCCGTTGCTCTTAATAAAGTGCCAAGCATATAATTTTTTACAACATTTAATTCTTCCGCATCAATATGAATACTTTTCAGCACATCCATTTCTTTATATACTTCAGCAATTGCATTTTTACAAACCTCATTTCCAACTTCCGTATCTACAGCAAAATAACTTGCATGTTTTAAATGTGTGATGTAAGAATGTATACCATAGGTATAACCTTTATTCTCCCGGATATTACTCATGAGCCTTGAACCAAAATAACCACCAAATATTGTATTTAAAACATTTAACTCAGGAAAATCAGGATGATGTTTGCTGATGGAAATACAACCAATGCGCACAGACGATTGAACAGAATCTTTTCTTTGAATGTAAAATTCGCTCTCCTCATTTGTATAAATAGATTTATCAGTCGCTGCAACTGGAATTTTTTGGTGAGGATAATTACCGAATTCCCTGTTCAATGTTGTAATAATTTTTTCCGGAACATTTCCACTTACAAATATTTGAGCATTCCCGGGGGAATAATTTTCTTTATACAACTTAACCACTTGTTCTCTTGTAATAGCATCTATATCATTTTCATCCATAGCATAACCATAAGGATGTTTGTTTCCGAACAATACCTCATTGAATTTTCTGTTTGCATGAAAATCTGTATTCTGTGAATTAATTCTAAGCCGCTGCTTTTTTCTTTCCTTATATAAAACAATTTCATCCTCAGGAAATATTGCCTCATTCAGTATTTCAGAAATGATTGGTAAAACAGTATTTAAATGTTTTCCCAAAATAAATAACGTAACAGAGGTTGTGTCGATACCACTCGATGTTTCCACCTGTGCGCCGTAAAATTCAATGGCTTCTGCAATTTGCAAAGAAGATTTGGTTGCAGTTCCTTTTTTCATAAGGGCTGCAACAGCATGACTATGACCTTTAATTGTTTCATACCATCTCCCCGCCGGGAAACGCAATTCAATTCTTACAAGATCTTCCTCAACACCGTCTACAATATAAAGTGGCACACCATTATCTAAAGCTGTTTTTTTATAGTTAGTAATGCGTAACTGTTCAATGTTTTTTAAATCAGGCTGAATTATTCTGTTTATTACTTCCATTCTTAATTCTTTATTATTTAATTTTTTCGGTAATATAAAGTAGAGCTTTTTTCATTACTCAATATGTTTTGTGCTGACGTTAAAACATCATCAAGCGTAACATTTAAAAAACGATCTATTTCTGTATTTATAATGTCGGCACTTTCCAGCATTTCACATATTGCCAGGCCCTGTGCTTTATTTAAAATACCGGTATAACTTTCAGCAATATCCATCTCAATCATATTCTTTACTCTTATCAATTCTTTTTCATTTACTTTTTCACTTATTATTTTTTCCACTTCTTCTGAAATTCCCTTTTCGGCATCCTCATACTTTACATCATCAGATAGTTTACCGGAAATAATAAACATACCTGTATCAATGCTGCCGGCATTATATGCCCCAATATCAGTAAATAATTTTTTTTCTTTTTTTAATTTTTGAAATAACCTTGATGAATCCCCATTTCCTAAAATATCACCTAAAATATTAGCAGCATAATAATCGCTATCAACTCTTCCGGGCATATGCCATACTTTATAAATGAGATCAACAGGAACATTTGCTTTCACTTCGTCAAATCTTGCAGATGTTTGCAGTGGTTCCTCCGGAATCTTTTTTATCACATCATTTCCTTTTTCAATTTCACCGAACCATTTATTCACAAGACCTAGCACTTCGTCAGTTTTTATTGCACCGCTAATTGAAAGAATTGCATTATTAGGGCGATAATATTTATAAAAAAAATTCTCAACATCACTTAATTGTGCTTCCTGAATATGTTTTAATTCTAATCCGATTGTAGGCCATTGATAAGGATGATTTTTATATACTACTTTTCGTAACTTGTGCCACAGATCCCCATATGGCTTGTTTATGTAATGCTCCTTAAATTCTTCGCATACAACATTGCGCTGCACATTTAATGATCGTTCTGAAAAATCTAACTTTAACATGCGGTCACTTTCAAGCCATAATGCTGTTTCAATATTTTCTACCGGCAAAACATCATAATAATTTGTGAGGTCATTTGTAGTAAAAGCATTGTTCGTTCCGCTTGCTAATTGCAGTGGTGTATCAAATTCAGGGATATTTTTACTGCCGCCAAACATGAGATGCTCGAATAAATGCGCAAATCCGGTTCTTGTAATTTCTTCATCCCGTGCGCCAACTTTGTATAAAACATCAACGGCCACTAATTGTGTTGTGAAGTCTTCGTTGATAATAACCGTGAGCCCATTATCGAGGATAAATTTTTTATAGTGTATCATAAACTAATATAGAATGTATCTTGTTTTATTTTTGTTCCGCAAAAATAGACGAATTAAACTGATTCATGATTTTATCTCATCTCTATCACAAAGCCCCAAGGCTCGAATTTCTTTCTGTTGATGAAGGGGTGTATTTATTTGAAAATGCACCAACTCCCGAACTTATGGAGATTGCAAACACAATTAGAAAAAGAAAAAAGCTACATAATAATAAAGTTACCTGGATCATTGACCGAAATGTAAATACAACAAACATTTGTGTGGCAAATTGCAAATTCTGTAATTTCTATCGCATACCCGGACATGCTGAAGGTTATATTACAGATAAAGAAACATACAGGAAAAAAATTGAGGAGACGATCAGGTATGGTGGTGAACAATTATTGCTTCAGGGAGGGCATCACCCTGAACTTGGTTTGGATTTTTATGTGAAAACTTTTAAGGAAATAAAAGAAATGTTTCCGCAAATTAAGTTGCATTCACTTGGCCCACCGGAAATTCATCATATTGCAACATTGGGAAATTATTCTTATGAATATGTTCTCACAGAATTAAAAGAAGCAGGATTAGATTCTCTGCCGGGAGCAGGTGCCGAAATATTAGTTGACCGTGTAAGAAAAATAATCTCAACAGGAAAATGTTTAAGTGATGAATGGTTAGATGTGATGAGAGCAGCGCACAAATTAAATCTTACAACAAGTGCAACAATGATGTTCGGACATATTGAAACTATTGAAGAACGTTTTTTACATCTTGAAAAAATAAGACAAGTACAATCAGAGAAGCCAAAAGATGCAAAAGGATTTCTTGCATTTATTCCGTGGACGTTCCAGGATGTTGATACAATTTTGAAAAAAATTCGCCGTGCAAAAAATGATACTACTCCTGATGAATATATTCGTATGATCGCTATGAGCAGAATATTTTTACCGAACATTGAAAATATTCAGGCAAGCTGGTTAACGGTTGGAAAACAGGTTGCACAAATTTGTTTACATGCCGGAGCAAATGATTTCGGCTCCATTATGATAGAAGAAAATGTGGTAAGTGCTGCGGGTGCGCCACACAGGTTTACATACAAAACAATTCAGGAAGCAATTAAAGAAGCAGGGTTTACTCCGCAATTAAGAAATCAGCAATACGAGGATAGGGGAATTCCGGAATTGATAGAAGAGCAGTTGATTGATTATTGAAATCACATAAATTTATTTCTTAATTTTATCTTCACATCAAATTTTATTTATGTACTCAATCGAACAACGCCTTCAAAAAGAAATCACCGAAATAAAAGAAGCAGGGCTTTATAAAAATGAAAGGATTATTACATCACCGCAGTCTGCAGATATTACAATTGCAGGCGGACAAGAAGTAATTAATTTTTGCGCAAATAATTATCTGGGATTAAGCTCTCATCCGAAAGTAATTGAAGCTGCTAAAAAAGCAATTGACAGTCATGGTTACGGAATGAGTTCTGTAAGATTCATTTGCGGCACACAGGATATTCATAAAGAATTGGAAAAAAAGATCGCTGATTTTCTGGGAACGGAAGACACTATTTTATATGCTGCGGCATTTGATGCAAATGGTGGTGTGTTTGAACCATTGTTTAATGAAGAAGATGCAATTATCAGCGATGCATTAAATCATGCTTCTATTATTGATGGTGTGCGATTATGTAAAGCTGTGCGATACAGATATGCACATAATGATATGAACGATTTAGAAGAACAATTAAAATTAGCACAGACGCAACGCAACAGAATTATTGTAACCGATGGTGCATTCAGTATGGATGGAACAATTGCACAATTAGATAAAATTGTGGAGCTGGCAGAAAAATATTCAGCATTAATAATGATTGATGAATGCCATGCAAGCGGATTTTTAGGCAAGACGGGGAGGGGCACACATGAATATAGAAATGTGATGGGAAAAATTGATATCATAACCGGTACATTGGGAAAAGCATTAGGCGGTGCAAGCGGTGGATTTACTTCAGGGAGAAAAGAAATAATTGAAATGTTGCGGCAAAGATCAAGACCTTATTTATTTTCAAATACATTAGCACCATCTATAACAGGCGCAAGTATTGCAGTGTTCGATCTGCTAAGTGAAACAACTGAGCTGAGAGATAAATTAGAAACAAACACAAAATATTTCCGCACAAAAATTACTGAAGCCGGTTTCGATATTAAAACCGGAGAACATCCCATTGTGCCGATCATGTTATATGATGCTGTATTAAGTCAGACAATGGCAACTAAATTATTAGATGAAGGAATTTATGTAATTGGTTTTTATTTTCCTGTTGTACCAAAAGGTCAGGCAAGAATAAGGGTACAAATTTCTGCAGCACATGAAAAACATCATTTGGATAAAGCCATTGCAGCATTTACGAAAGTGGGGAAAGAGCTTGGTGTTATAAAAGAATTAGTTAATTAGCTTAAGAAGGAAGTATAATAATTAACAACTGAATTGCAGCAGGAACGAATTAAAAATCAAGATTACTCCATAATTATGTGTGCTGTTGCAATTAATCTATTTCTATCAAATAATTGGATACCGTAATTTCCAGATGGTAAATTATTTCGGGCGATAATAATCTTATTACCTGAAATATTTTCAATTGTACTTACTTTCTCACCCATTATATTATAGATAATTAATTCGCCGTCAGAAATATTTTCTTTGAATTGTATAGTTGAATAATCTATAAATGGGTTTGGGTTAACTGATATATTATTCTCATATGTTATATTTTCGATTTCAACCACTTCATTGTCAACTTTTATATCATCAACAAATAAAGATTGCCCGAGGAATGTTGGTGTAACTCTGAATTTTACTACGATATCATCACCGGAAAAATCTGTTAAATCAATACTTTCTAATACAAATTGTGAACTGTCGGCAAAAAAATATTCGTATGCTGGTGATGTAGTTGCTAATGTTGCGCCGGACTTGTTAAATACATTCATAAAAGTTGCACCACAATCTGTTGAAATGTAAACCTGCAAACGGTCATTAGAACCAGGATATTCTGCGTAAGCATATTGAAAACTAAGGACGGGATTTGTTAAACCTGAAATATCAATTACAGGAGATTCCAAATCATCATAAGTTCCTGTATTATCATCCCAATTATTTTTTGCAAGACATTTGTTTCCGGAATAACTAGATAAATCCTGTATCACCCAGGTGCCATTTAAATAACCATTTTCATACTCATTTGCTTTATTTACCCAGGTATTAAATACAACTTCACCGGACTCAAAATCTTCAATGAATGGTGCTGTTACTAATACTTCTGTTTCTATATTCGTTCTAACTAAAACTGAATCATTAAAAGTGTGTGAGTCAGCAGAACCATTCGGCAATGTTGTAAAAGCAGAAAATGATTGATAGCCGTTTTCTATACTGATTTCCGGTAACAGCACATTTGATCCTGTGTTTGGAAATAAATTTCCTGTCCAGCTATACGTATTAGTAACGTAACCAGTAAATCCGTAATTAATATCAAGAGTTGTTAAATTATTTGTACCATAATTATAAATTGTTATTTCAGGAATAATTTCTGACCAGCATGTAGAATTTTCCGGGTTAATAATTGTACTTACCCCCGCATCGTTTTCAGAACTGATAATTGTTGAATGAAGAATTTGTGTTAATGCGCCCATTATTGTATCACAAAGGCCGAAAGCTTCGTCATCATTTGTTAATAAACATATTGTGGTTTTTGTATCCACATCATAAAAAACCTGCGAATGAAAATTTAAAAAATCTCCCCGGTGTGCATAACCTGAATAGTTTTGAAAATTGCTCACGGGATTTTGAAAATTATATTTATAAAGCCCAAGTCCGGCATAACTAAATTCATTTATATTAATAATTTCCTGTAAAGAGGCTGCAGAAATTATTTCATAATTAAATAATGCACTGTACCATGCAGCAATTTCCCTTGCAGTAGAAAAAAGCCCACCATAACTCCAGCCAATACTAAAATAAGGCAAGGGTTCATCACCCTGATCTGCAGCACCAAAAAATATATGTGAAACCGGGTAGGCAGGTGGCTCCCAATAAGCCATGAATGTGCTATCCATATCAAGCGGATCTAAAATAAATTCATGTAACACATTTACATAATCATCTCCTGTAACCGACTCAATAATTAAACCTGCCAACAAATAATTTGTATTGCTGTAACTATATCCCTCACCGGAACTAAAAGTCGGAGCATCAATAAATTCTAATTGTTCTTCAGGCTCCCATGCATAATTTGAATCAGCCAGTATGGCAAGAAGAAAATCTAAATCATCATTTATAATATCAAAAATACCGGATTCATGTCTTAATAATTGTTTTATAGTTATTGAAGGATCAACATTTTCTATAGGATATAAATACTCTCCAATTGCATCGTCAATATCCAATAATCCCATTTCTTCTAATTTCATAATGCATACCGCAGTAAATAATTTCGTGTTACTGCCTATATTAAATTTCATATCAGGAGTTACAACAACTGTATCATAAGAAACACCACTTGTGCCAATCCATGTGCCCTGCCCCGGAACAATCATGGCACAACTTGCGCCCCGCAATTCATAATAGCCCATGATACTATCAAGTGTGTTTTCTAGTTTTTCTACTCCGGCTGGGCTAAATGTTAGTGATGTAGTTTGCGTTTTTACTTGTAAAGAAAACAGAATGATAAAGTGGAAAAAAACATATTTCATCTCAAATAAGTTTGAATAATATGAATAGATTAAAGTAAATCTAAATTACTGTTTTATTGTATGATCAACAAAAACGCATGAAAAATCTTTGGGTTAAATTCATTTTTAAGTGAGATAGATACGGCAGCTTTTCAAAATTATTACTCCTGCTTCCTTTACAGCGACTAATATGAATTAAAGAGTTATACAAAATTTATAACTAATTTTCTCCGGGAAGCACTGTTGCAAAAACTATTTGAATAAAGTATTATTTTCCATATACCCTGTTCACCCATCTCGGTAAAATAACTGCGCCGCCAAACAAATAAGGATAATAAGTGATCATTCTCCACACAACAGCAAATGTTCCTACTAAAACAGGGTCAATATAATCGCACATTAATGCACTAAAGGCAATTTCAGCAATTCCAATTCCACCTGGCGTTAAAGGAAGCAACATCATCATCCAAATAGGGAATTGTCTTGCAAAAATTACGGGGATATCCTGAACTTCAATATCAAAAAAAGCCATTACTACACATGCAGCAATGAGAAAAAACGAACACCAGCTCAGCATGGTTGAAAGAAAAGCATTCCTCCAAAATCTTTTGTCTTTATTTTTTAATTCAACTGATGTAAGTATCACATCATCACCAGTATGAATTGCATCTTCCTTCCATCTTTTTAGAATTGGTAATGAAAATATTTTTACTACAAATTTTTTTAAAGCTTTGGCATTTATAAATAACCCATAGGTAAGCATTAGTAAGATAGCTAAGAAGATAAAGTACCCGGTAAAATAAATTGTTTGCATGTTGTGAAATATTCCCATGCCCGGCAAAGCGGTCATGCTACGACACATTGCATCCTTTGCAAACATTTTATCTGCCCCGAGAATTATTAAAAATATGATAGGGATAATTGCAAGAAATAATTGATCTAAGAAAATAGTAAGCATACTTGTCGCAGCACTTTTCCCAAGGCTTAATTTTTCTTTCTTCATAAAATAAATTGCTACTGCTGCTCCACCAACAGTAGACGGCGTAACTGCTGAAGAAAACTCCCATAATGTAATGATCTGAAAAGATTGTTTCCAACTGAATTTTTTGTTTGTAATTAAGCGTAAGCGATACATATATCCTGCATGTCGTAAAACAATTAAAATAAGGGCACAGAAAATCCAGAAAATAGATTCACCTGTCCAACGAATTGTTTTTACAGTCTCATATTCAAAAGAATTATAAATCAAATAACCAGAAACTGCGAAAGCAAGAATTGTAATAATAATAATTCTCCCATAAGAAAATTGTCGGGAAATTTTTTGTTCCTCAGTTGTAGGTTGCTTAGCAGATAACTCTTCAGGCTGTTTGTTCATATTCCGGATTCAAATTTATCCAGAAATTATTAACTCCCTCACCAATTAATAATTGAATTTTTTGTCCCTGAATAAGATCAAGGATAGAAAGAAAACGAAATACTGCCTGGTATTTATCCCCGCAGGTTGAAAAAACATCAGCAAATGCCGACTTGCCTTTCATTTTACAAAAAGCTAAGACACTCGTTGCTTCATCTTCAATGGTATAATTAAATTGCTGTATAACATGATCCTCCATGTGTGGCTGGTTGCGATAGCGCTCCATCACCTTTTCAAAAACCTTCAGCAACGAAAATAAATTTACTGAACTCAACTCCATCTCATTGCTGTATCGCTTTGCTAAAAAATCATGTTCTATAGAAAAATTTCCACGGTGCATTTTTAGCTGACGTTCCTGCTCTAATGTTTCCAATTGTCCAATTACTCCTTTAAATCTCTTGTACTCAAGTAATCGGTCAACTAATTCTTTTCTTGGGTCTATTTCGTTTCCAAATTCATCTAATTCTTTTCTTGGAAGTAACATTTTTGCTTTAATGCGCATGAGCGTTGCCGCAACTAAAATAAATTCACTGGCAACTTCAATGTTTAATTGAGTCATTCCATGAATGTAGTCGAGAAAACCCTTTGTTATTTTAGAAATTGGAATATCATGTATGTCTAACTCATCCCGCTCAATAAAAAATAATAAAAGGTCAAAAGGTCCTTCAAATTGGGGGAGTTTAATTTCAAATGTTTGCTGCTCCATTTAATTGTAAGTTAATGGTTAATTATTAAAAGTTAATAGGTTTACTAATAACCTTTAACGATTAACTAATTTCATTAATTCGCTACTTCACTTAAAAATTTTACATGTAGTAATTGAATTTCTTCTGCACTTAATCCTTCTTCCTTTAATTCATTAAATGCCTTGTCTTTGTCAAACGCTACAGTTCCACGAAAGTAATCAAACACTTCATCCTGCAGATCTTCTTCAATAATATCATTTAAGTAGTAATCAAGATTTAGTCTTGTTCCGCTGGAAACAATTGTTTCTATTTCATCAATTAATTCTATGAATTTCATGCCCCGCATTTTTGCAATTTCTTCAAGCGGTAATTTTTTATCTATATTTTGTATGATATAAATTTTATGAACAGATTTATTTGCAACCTGCTTCATTACAAATTCACTTGGCTTTTCTATTTCATTTTCTTCAACATATTGATCAATTACTTCAATGAATTTTTCCCCAAATCTATCGGCTTTGCCTTTACTTACGCCGGAAATTTTTATCAATTCTTCCATTGTAGTAGGGTACATTGTTGCCATTTCTTCCAAACTATTTTCGCTGAAGACTACGTAAGGAGGAAGTTTATGTTCTTTTGCAACTTTTTCCCTAATGCTTGAAAGCATTTCAAATAATTGCGGATCTAAAACACTTTTTCCGCCGGTGTTTTCCATTTCAATATCTGAAGTGTCCGATTCAAAATCATGATTCAGCGATACCATAACAGATTTAGGTTTATCAATAAATTTTCTTCCTTCATCTGTTAATTTAATTAAACCATATTGCTCGATGTCTTTATACACAAAATGATTTAATAAACACTGGCGCAAAATTGAATTCCAGAAATGATCATCTTTTTCTTTTCCAATTCCAAAAACATCTAAATTATCATGCCGGTAGTTTTGTATTTCTGTTGTATGTTTTCCAAGAAGCATATCAACTAAATATGGAATTGGGTTATTTTCATTTACCCCTGCAACAACTTTTAATGCTGCCTGAATAAAATCTTTTCCTTCAATTCTTTCTTTTGGTTTTAAACAGTTGTCGCAACTTCCGCAATTATCCTGTGGGTATTCTTCACCAAAATAATGCAATAAGAATCTTCTTCTGCACACACTTGCTTCTGCATAAGCAGCAGTTTCTGCTAATAATTGTGCGCCCATTTCTCTTTCAGAAAGAGGTTTATCCCGCATAAATTTTTCCAGCTTCTCAATATCTTTATAAGAATAGAAGGCAATACATTTTCCTTCTAACCCATCCCTTCCACCTCTTCCGGTTTCCTGGTAATAATTTTCAATAGATTTTGGAATATCAAAGTGAATAACAAAACGCACATCCGGCTTATCAATTCCCATCCCGAATGCAATAGTTGCAACGATAACCTGATAATCTTCCATTAAAAATCTATCCTGCACATCTGTTCTTTCAGCTGATTCCATTCCTGCATGATATGCACCGGCTTTAATGCCGTTGATATTTAAAACTTTAGCAATATCTTCCGTTGATTTTCTGTTGAGGCAATAAACTATTCCGCTTTTCTTTCCATTTTCTTTAATGTACTTTACAATTTGTTTTATTGCAAAGTCTCTGGTTCTTTTCGGGCGGATTTCATAGTATAAATTGGGGCGATTAAATGAGGAGATAAAAATATTCGGTTCGTTTAATCCAAGATTTTTCTTAATATCGCTTTGCACCTTTGGTGTTGCAGTTGCAGTTAAAGCAATAATTGGGATGCGTTCATTTATTGTATCAAGCATATTTTTTATCTGCCTGTATTCAGGACGAAAATCATGACCCCATTCAGAGATACAATGCGCTTCATCAACCGCAATAAAAGAAATTTTTATTCCTTTAAAGAATTCTATATTCTCTTCTTTCTTTAAAGTTTCAGGGGCAACATACAGCATTTTTGTCTTGCCGGATGTAATGTCTGCTTTTACTTTTTTTATTGTTTGCCTGTTAAGGGTTGAATTTAAAAAATGTGCAATATCATTATTGCTGCTGTAGCTGCGCACAAGATCAACCTGGTTTTTCATTAAAGCTATGAGAGGGGAAATAATTATTGCTGTTCCCTCACTTAATACCGCAGGTAATTGATAGCACAAAGACTTGCCACCACCTGTTGGCATGATAACAAATGTATCGTTACCGCTTAATAAACTTGTAATTATTTCTTCCTGTTTTCCTTTAAATCCGTCAAAGCCAAAATATTCCTGTAAGGATTCCTTCAAAGACATATCTGTTTCTATTTGCATTTTTTTACTTAATTTTTATACGTACTATGCTATTATTATCAAATGATTTTTACAACTTCGCTCCGCAATTCGTCATCATACTTAGTTGCAGCGCAAGTAAATTTAGTAAATAGATTCTTAAATTTAAAATAAATTCTGCTTTTTACAAAAATGTAGAGTTCAATTCATCGGCAATAATGAAAAACGTTTATGTTGCAATAATGGCCGGAGGTATCGGGAGCCGGTTTTGGCCTGAAAGCAGGATAAAGAAACCAAAACAGTTCCTTGATATTCTTAATTCAGGTAAAACATTGATCCAAAGCACCTTCGACAGATTTTTAAAAATAGTTTCCAAAGATAATATATTTATTGTTACAAGCGATCAGTATGTTGAAGAAATTCAGCAACAAATTCCGGGTATTCGTAAAGATCGCATCCTTAGTGAACCGATGCGCCGCAATACAGCTCCCTGCATTGCTTATGTATCTCATAAAATAGCAACTCTTGATGCACGGGCAAATATTATTGTTGCTCCGAGTGATCATTTAATTTTAAATGAAAATAAATTCTTCGAAATAATATTGAAGGGAATTTCTTACACTGAACAGCATAATGATCTTGTAACGCTCGGAATAAAACCGACAAGACCCGATACCGGCTATGGCTATATTCAGTTTAAGGATATTGAAGTGGCTGATGGAATACATAAGGTGAAAACTTTTACTGAAAAACCTGATCTTGAATTGGCCAGAACATTTATGGCAAGTGGCGAATTTTTATGGAATGCAGGTATTTTTATCTGGAATACAAGTGCAATTATTGAAGCCTTTGATAAACATTTACAGGAAATGAATCAACTATTTTGGGAAGCCAGAAAATCATTCAACACAGAAAAAGAAAAAGCAGCAATTGGGAAAGTATATAGCAGATGCACAAACATTTCCATTGACTACGGAGTAATGGAAAAGGCCAACAATGCGTATGTTATTCCTGCAGCATTTGGCTGGAGTGACCTGGGAACATGGGCAAGTTTATGGTCAAATTATGAAAAAGATTATTTAGGAAATGCTGTTAAGGGTAAAAGAGTGATGATTTATGACGCAACAAATTGTATGGTAATGGTGCCGGAGGATAAACTAGTTGTATTGGAAGGATTAAATGACTTTATAGTAGTTGATACAGGTGACGTTTTATTGATTTGCAAAAAAGAAAACGAACAGTATGTAAAAGAAATTACTGCTGATATGAAGATGAAGGGACTGGATGGGTTTTTATAAAAATCCATTTGAACTAGTTTGATTTTATTTATAAGCATGTATTATTTTTACAAACAATGCAAATAAAATCAAAACTTCCAAATGTTGGTACAAGCATTTTCACAAAAATGACTGCACTTGCAAATGAACATGAAGCCATTAATCTTGCGCAGGGGTTTCCTAATTTTCCTTCTTCAAAAAAACTTATTGACCTTGTATATTCTTATATGAAAAAAGGCATGAATCAATATGCACCCATGCCCGGATTAATGCAATTGAGAGTACGCATTGCAGAAAAATATTTTGATATCTACAATATTCAATATAACCCCGAAACCGAAATTACTATTACAAGCGGCGCAACACAGGCAATTTATACATCCATTGCAGCCCTGGTTTATGAAGGGGATGAAGTAATAATTTTTGAACCTGCTTATGATTGTTATTCGCCTGCAATAAGATTACATGGAGCTATTCCTGTTGCAATTAATTTAACTACGCCCGACTTCTCTATAGACTGGGAAATGGTGAAGAAAAAAATAAACAGCAAAACAAAAATGATTATGCTGAATACCCCGCATAATCCAACAGGGACAGTATTGGGTAAAAGGGATATGCAAGAGTTGGAAAAAATTGTTTCGTCAACGGATATAATAATATTAAGTGATGAAGTATATGAACATATTATTTTTGATGATTTAAAACATGAAAGTATTTTAAATTATCCAAAATTGGCAGAAAGAAGTTTGGCAATTTATTCTTTCGGAAAAACATATCATAATACAGGATGGAAAATGGGTTATGTGCTTGCGCCTAAAGAATTAACAAGAGAATTCAGAGCGGTACACCAGTTTTTAGTATTTGCTGCAAACACTCCCATTCAATATGCACTTGCTGATTTTATACAGGACAAAAATGAATATTTGTATGTAAATGAGTTTTATCAGGAAAAAAGAAATTTGTTTCTGGATTTAATTAAATCATCCCGCTTTACATTTACACCTGCAAGCGGAACCTATTTTCAATTATTGGATTATTCCGGCATTTCTGATAAAAATGATACTGAGTTTGCCGATGAATTAACAATAAAAAATAAAGTAGCAGGTATTCCACTTTCTCCATTTTATAAAACACCACCAAATAATAAAGTATTACGATTTTGTTTTGCAAAAACGGATAAAACATTAGAGCAAGCCGCAGAAATTTTATGCAGGATTTAACAATTACATTGGTTCAGGCCAATCTCATCTGGGAAAATGCAAAACAAAATCTTTTGCATTTTGATGCATTAATAAAAGATGCTTCAGAAACTGATTTAATTATTTTACCTGAAATGTTTTCTACCGGATTTTCAATGAAAAATGAAACTCTTGCAGAAAGAATGCAAGGAAATTCTGTTGCATGGATGAAACAAATTGCGCAAACAAAAAATTGTGTTATAACAGGAAGTTTAATAATTGAAGACAATAGCAAATTTTATAACAGATTAATATGGATGCAGCCGGATGGGGAATATTTTTTTTATGATAAGCGCCATTTATTTTCTTTAGCCGGCGAAGAAAAATTTTATACAGCCGGCGAAAAAAGAATTTTCCCTGAAATTGATAGCTGGAAAATGCTTCCGCTCATTTGTTATGATCTGCGTTTCCCTATCTGGAGCAGGCAATCATCACCTTATACTGAAATGGGTAATCATCCATATGATGTTTTAATATTTACAGCCAATTGGCCTGAAAAAAGAATTTCTGCCTGGAAACAATTACTTATTGCAAGAGCTATAGAAAATCAATGTTACGTTATTGGCGTAAACAGAGTAGGCAACGATGGAAATGATATTTATTACAATGGTTGTTCTTGTGTAATTGACCCAATGGGCTCAATATTATTTGAAGGATTAAACGAGGAATGTGTAAAAACAATTTCTTTGTCGAAACAACATTTGACTGATATAAGAAATAAATTTAAATTCCTGAATGACAGGGATGAGTATGAGATTAGACTATAATCTGTAAAACCAATATAACCAACTGTGTTTGACCTCCGGTTGCAAAGGTGATTATCTACGGGATGCCCTTACTTCCCGATCTTCAGAAAATTTTTCAATAATATTTGGAAATCTATTTTAATATTGATATCTTTGTGATATCAAATTAATATCAAACTAAAAATCAATATATGATAACCGACAAAATTGTAAAACCCGCATCAGGATATCTGATGTTGTTTTTGTTTTTCCTGGCAGTGGCTGCAAATGTTTATCTAATGGCTTTTGTTCATCCGGCATTTTCTCTAATATTTATTCCGGTATTTTTTATTCTTATTGGATTTTTCATTGTTAATCCGAATGATTCAAAAGTGCTTGTTCTTTTTGGAAAATATATAGGCACAGTTAATGACAACGGATTTTATTGGGCAAATCCTTTTTACGGAAAAAGCAAAGTAAGTTTAAAAGCCAGAACGCTGGAAGGTGATAAAATAAAAGTGAATGATAAATTAGGAAATCCAATAATTATCGGAACAGTAATTATCTGGCAGGTGGATGACAGTGCAAAAGCGAAATATGAGGTGGAGAATTATGAATTGTATGTGAAATTACAAAGCGATACTGCGGTGCGACATCTTGCCGGAACATATTCTTATGACCATTTCGGTGATGATGAAGCTCAAGAAATTACTTTAAGGGGTGGCGGCGAACATATTAATGATGTATTGATGAATGAATTAAAAGATAGGCTCATACTTGCGGGCGTAAAAATTATTGAAGCACGAATTACACACTTAGCATATGCAGAAGAAATTGCACATGCAATGTTACAACGCCAGCAGGCAACAGCAGTTGTTGCTGCACGGACAAAAATTGTTGAAGGAGCAGTAGGTATGGTGCATCTTGCTTTGGAGAAATTAAAAAAAGAAGGTATTGTGGATTTGGATGAGGATAAAAAAGCTGCGATGGTGAGTAATTTATTGGTTGTGTTATGCAGTGATAAGGCTGCAAACCCAGTTGTGAATACAGGAACATTATATCATTAACACATACTTAAACCCCGGTACTTATTTTATTGCAAATGGTCGAAATATATTTAAGGGGAGGAGATGATAGCATAAAATGGGCTTTACAGAACAACAAAAAATAAACAATCCGCTCATACTCGGACTATTCTTATTCGGTGGAGTAGCGGCAATAGGCGGAACAACATATGTTGTTTATGATACATATGCAAAAGGTGAAAATGTTTTTATTGTAATATGAATTCCGTTTTTTATTTTATTTGTTGAAGTGCTTGCATATTATTTAATTTTTCAAATCAAATTGGAAACAGATGTCAGCAGAGAGGGATTTGGATATAAGTACTTTCTTGTTTTACGAAAGAGAAAAGTAATTGATTTTAACACCGTTATTAGCTGGCAAATAAAAAATATAGGAATGTTTAATGACCTTGGTGGATATGGGTATCAAAAAGCGGTATTTAAAAAGAAAAGCGGATATATTATGCGGACAGGTGATGTCATTGAATTTGTATTGAAGAATGGAACATCAAAAGTATTTAGTACAGAAAATGCGGCTATGTTGGAAAGTGTTTTGAGAAAATATATTGCTGAAAAGGAAATTAAATAATGAGCGAGAATAAAAAGAAACCATTTATACTCAGAATATCACCGGATATTTTGAAGGCTGTTGAACAATGGGCTGCAGATGATTTCCGCAGTGTTAATGGTCAGATCGAGTTTATATTGAATGACGCATTAAAGAAATCCGGAAGGACGACACAACCTAAATCAAAACCTGAAAATAAAAATGACTGAAAAACAAAAAATTGTGCATAGTGAATACATCGTGAGATTTTCGGATTGCGATCCGTTTAATCATCTCAACAATTCAAAATATATAGACTATTTTTTAAATGCAAGAGAAGACCAGCTTATGCAATTTTATAACTTCAATGTATATGAACATGCGATGAAAGCAGGATGCGGCTGGGTTGTTGGACAGCATGAAATTGCCTATCTAAAGCCAGTTAATACAATGGAAACTGTTTTAATTGAATCGCTTGTGTTGCGCTGGGCAGAAAAGGATATTTTAGTAGAATTCCATATGTGGAATAAAGAAAAAACAAAATTAAAAGCAATAATGTGGACCAAATTTTTCTATTTCAATTTCGCTACTCAAAAAAGTGAACTGCACACCGAAGAATTAACCAAACAATTTAAGGCACTGGAATGCCTTCAGTTTGAAACAAGCTCATTTGAGAACAGAAAAATACAAATATTAAAAACAGGAGAATAAATTTTTTTGATGAAACAAGAATTAAAATAGATTCTCTAAAATCACATCATCCACTATTTCCGGCATCGTCACTTTTAAATTCTTCGTTCTTTCCATTTCTCTCTTAATTGCAAACGTTGCTTCTTTATTTCTTGCCCAGCTTCTTCTTGCAATGCCATTATTAACATCCCAGAAAAGCATTTGAGAAAGATTATTTTCTGCATCATCACTTCCATCAAGTACCATCCCGAAACCACCATTAATTACTTCGCCCCAGCCAACACCACCACCGTTATGAATACTCACCCATGTAGCTCCTCTGAACGAATCACCAATCACATTTTGAATTGCCATGTCCGCAGTGAATTTACTTCCGTCATAAATATTACTTGTCTCACGATAAGGAGAATCCGTTCCTGAAACATCATGATGATCTCTTCCTAAAACAACAGGTGCAGAAATAATTTTATTTTTAATGGCATCATTAAATGCTTTTGCAATTTTTATTCTGCCTTCCGCATCTGCATATAAAATTCTTGCTTGTGAACCTACAACCATTTTATTTTCCATTGCAGATTTTATCCAGTTGATATTATCTGAAAGTTGTAATTTAATTTCATCTGGTGCAGTTGCATAAATTTCTTCCAACACTTTTGCAGCAATTTCATCTGTTATTTTTAAATCATTTTCATCATTGCTGCAACACACCCATCTGAACGGACCGAAACCATAATCAAAACACATAGGCCCTAAAATATCCTGCACATAACTTTTATAAATAAATTCTTTTTTATCATCTAAAATATCGGCACCTGCTCTTGATGCTTCCAATAAAAACGCATTTCCATAATCAAAAAAATACATCCCTATTGCAGTGAGTTTATTTATTGCGGCAACATGTCTTCTTAAACTTGCATATACTTTTTCTTTAAATAATTCCGGATCTTCCACCATCATTTTTTTGCTCTCTTCATAACTTAACCCCACAGGATAATAACCTCCTGAAAATGGGTTATGCAATGAAGTCTGATCACTTCCTATTTCAATTTTAATATTTCTTGCAGCAAGATATTCCCATAAGTCAACCACATTTCCGTGGTATGCCAGTGAAACATTTTGTTTTTCTATTCTTGCAATTTCAATTCTGTCAATTAATTCATCCAAATTATTATATACCTCATCCACCCATCCCTGGTCATATCTTTTTTGTGTAGCTGCAGAATTTATTTCAGCCACAACACAAATACCTTTTGCAATTACAGTTGCTTTAGCCTGTGCTCCACTCATACCTCCAAGACCTGAGGTTACAAAAACTTTCCCCGTGCAATCAATTGCATTCGCATCAATTTTTCTTGCTGCATTTAAAACAGTAATATTTGTTCCATGCACTATTCCCTGCGGACCGATATACATAAATGAGCCTGCTGTCATCTGTCCGTATTGTGTTACACCCAATGCATTCATTTTTTCCCAATCATCCTGCTTTGAATAATTCGGGATCATCATTCCATTTGTAACAACAACCCTGGGCGCATTTTTATGTGAAGGAAATAATCCAAGCGGATGACCGGAATATAAAACCA
>JACMJP010000130.1 GCA_014380545.1 Chitinophagales bacterium
CAGATAAAACCTTTGTTCCACCTGTTACAGAACTTTTATCACCGCCTGCCTCACGAATTACGGGCGCACTTTCACCAGTAATTGCACTTTCATCAATTGTTGCAATGCCTTCAATAATTTCACCATCTGTGGGAATAAGATCGCCAGCCTCACATTCAAACATATCGCCTTTTCTTAATGTAGCTGATGAAACTGTTTTCCGTTGTCCGTGTTCATCCACAACTTTTGCAGGAGTTTCTTCTCTGGTTTTTCTTAATGATGCGGCCTGTGCTTTTCCTCTGGCCTCGGCTAATCCTTCAGCAAAATTTGCGAATAATAAAGTGAGTAGCAGTACCAGGAATACAATAAAATTATAAGCAAATGTTCCCTGTGTTTTTTCTCCCATTAAAATCCAGATGCATACACCCAGCATAAAAAATGTTCCTACCTCCACAGTAAACATAATGGGGTTGCGGATCATACTTTTCGGATTTAATTTAATGAAGGATTGTTGTATTGCTTCCCGCACTAAATGGCCTTCGAATAATTTATTTTGTTTTTGCCTTTTCATCGCAAGTAATATTTTTATGAATTAATATAAATTAAAATGTTCTGCAATTGGTCCTAATGCAAGTGCTATAAAAAATGCCAATCCTACAAGAATAATTTTTACTGCAAATATCATTACACCAAAAGTTGCAGTATCGGTTCTTAATGTACCTGCACTTTCAGGAATATATTTTTTTTGTGCTAATAAACCAGCAATTGCGAGCGGACCAATGATTGGTAAAAATCTGCTGAGTAATAAAACAATTCCTGTTGTAATATTCCAGAAGGGATTGGCATCACCTAATCCTTCAAAACCACTTCCGTTATTAGCTGATGAGGAAGTATATTCATATAACATTTCGCTGAAACCATGATGATCCGGATTATTTAACCAGCCGCTTGCATTACCTGCAAACCAATATCCCATAGCTGTGTCGTGTGCTGCGAAATAACTTGATAAGGCAGTGCCGACCAGAATGAGAAAAGGATGCAGTAAAAAAACAATTGTTGCAATTTTCATTTCACGGGCTTCAATTTTTTTACCCATAAATTCAGGTGTTCTTCCCACCATTAAACCTGAAATAAAAACCGCAATAATGATGAATACGAAAAAATTCAACATGCCCACTCCCACACCTCCATAAAATGAATTTATCATCATGCCCAGCATCATATTCATTCCTGATAAAGGCATAAAACTATCGTGCATACTATTTACACTGCCTGTTGAAATAACAGTTGTTGCAATACTCCAGTAACTGGAGGCAGCAGAACCAAAACGTATTTCTTTTCCCTCCATATTTCCATCGGGTTGAGATATTCCCATTTGCTCAATAGCAGTGTTACCCTGCATTTCAAAATAAATGGTAGGCAATAGCAGAAAAATAAATCCTGCTGTCATTACACCAAATATCATCACCGAAAGTTTTCTTTTTTTCAGGTAAAAGCCAAGAGCAAATACCATCGCAATTGGAATTAAAACCTGGGAGATCATCATAATTATATTTGTGAAATAATTTGGATTCTCAAACGGATGTGCTGAATTAGCGCCATAAAATCCACCACCGTTTGTTCCTATATGTTTTATAGCAATAAATTCTGCAGCCGGACCTCTGCTCACCTGAACAGTATCACCCTGTATTGTTATCATGGTATCTTTCCCCTCAATTGTTTGTGGGGTTCCGTTAAAAACCATAATCGTTGCCACGATGATACAAAGTGGTAATAAAATTCTGGTGCAACTTTTAATAAAATAATCGTAGAAATTACCGAGCTTTTCTGATGTTCTTGCTTTTAATGCATTAAATAAAACTGCTGCGGCAGCCATGCCTGTTGCGGCAGAAACAAATTGCAAAAACATCAGACAAAATATTTGTCC
>JACMJP010000131.1 GCA_014380545.1 Chitinophagales bacterium
ATGATGATTATGTTTATTATGATGATGAAGTCCGCTGGCTTCTCACCTATTTTTCACCCGTATATAAAATTTCAGAAGATGGTGGAGAAAAAATATTATCAGACAATATCAGCGTATATCCTAATCCTGCAAGTGAAATAATTACGATAACATTTCAACATGGAGATATAAAACAGAGTTATACAGTAGAATTATTTGATGCTGCAGGCAAAAAAATAAAATCTACAGATGGAGATGAAACGCAAATCATGATTCCGGTATTTGATCTTCCCCGTGGTATATATTTGGCAAAGGTTATTTCCGGAGAGCATGTGTTTGAAAAGAAAATTATTTTACAGTAGTTACATTTTTCACCGGTGGGTTTCGTCACCCATCGGTGAAAATTATTCAACAATCACTTTTTCAACCGGCATTCCTTCATTATCAGAAATAAATTCAAAGAAATACAATCCTGAATTCAAATAAGAAATATTAAGAACAGATATATCATCTGCAAAATAATTCGTTATAATTAATTTTCTCATCATATCATAAATATTATAATCACTTCGCCGGAAACCGCATATTTTGCACTTCCTCTCTAAGTGATTCAACATCCCATCCTTCATCTTTATCTAAATTTACTTCCTTAAGATCAGCTAATAAAAACTGTTCAAGTTCAGAGATGGATTGCCTTGCGGTGGAAATAAACTCCTTCTGGTCATAGCGCACTGCAGCAAGTTTTTTTAAATTCATTTCATCGTGCTTGCGGAAAGTTCTTGCCATGCGCTCAACCCGGTAAGCCCGGTGCCCTAATAATTTTAATGAATCTACACCCATGCGCAATGCGGAGTCAAGTGTCTCCCTATAAATATATAATAACCCTTCATCCATCATTTTAAAAGTATCAGCACGGTCATAAGCCCGCACCATAATTTGTAAATTGGGAAAATGTTTTTTTACTGTTGTAATTAATTCAAGACATTTTTCAGGAGTGTCTAATGCAATGATTATCATTTTCGCATCATCAGCCCCTGCGCTTTTTAAAAGATCATATCTTGTAGCATCGCCATAATAAACTTTCCTTCCCAGCTTGCGCAATAATTCCACCCGGTCACTGTCAATATCCAAAACCGTTATTTCAGTGCCGTTTGCTTTTAAAAATCTTCCTACAATACTTCCATATCTTCCGAAGCCGGCAACAATAACAGGATTTTTTTCTTCAATAACATCTGCTTCTATTTCCTGCGTAAGTTCTTTAGTTCCTATGCGGGGAATAATTATTTTTTCAGTCACTACATTTAATAATGGAGTTAATGCCATGGTAATTGCAACAACCGCCATCATCATACTCACTGTTTCATCATTTAATATTCCCTGCAAGGAAACAAAACTTAATAACACAAATGCAAATTCACCAACCTGGCTTAAGCCTGTGGCAAAAATAAAATTCTGATCGGTGCCCATTTTAAATGAACGTCCAAGAATTAAAAGAATAATTGTTTTAATAAGCGGAATAATAATAACTAACCCTGCAATTAATAATGGATTTTCTATAATTAATTGAAAATTGATGGATGCGCCAACGGCGATAAAAAATAATCCGAGCAGTAAACCCTTAAATGGTTCAATATCACTTTCCAGTTCATGACGGTATTCACTGTTTGCTAAAACCACTCCCGCTAAAAATGTTCCGAGTGCCGGGCTTAATCCAACTAGGGTCATAAGCACTGTAATTCCCACAACTAATAATAATGCAGTAGCTGTAAATAATTCTCTCAGTTTTGTTGCAGCGACAAATCTCAGCAGCGGGCGCACAAGCGTTCTGCCTGCAATAATAATTAATGCAACAGCGCCCAATACTGCAAGGGTCTGCAGCCATGCAGGAAAATTACTTATTAAAGATGTTGATGCATGCTCATTAGCAGCATGCGTTATTTCATGATGTATTGCAAGCAGTGGCATTAATGCAAGAATGGGAATTACTGCAATATCCTGGAATAATAAAACAGCAAATGAATTTTGCCCGGCGCTTGTTTGCATTAATCCTTTTTCATTTAATGTTTGCAAAACAATTGCAGTACTGCTCATGGCTAATATCATCCCAAGTGCCAGCGCTTCGTTCCATGGTGCGTCAATTAAAATTGCAATCGTTGCAATAACAACTGTTGTAAGTAAAACCTGTAAACCTCCCAAACCGAGAATTGGTTTTTTCATGCGCCATAATAAAGAAGGTTCTAATTCAAGTCCAACTAAAAATAACATCATCACTACACCAAATTCAGCAAAGTGCATAATGTCTTCACCTTCTTCGCCAATAAATCCCATTACAAACGGGCCAATAATAATTCCTGCTATTAAATATCCAAGCACAGAACCCAGACCCAAAAGTTTCGCAATGGGAACAAAGATTACTGCAGATAATAAATAAACAAATGCCTGGAATAAAAAATTACCTTCCATGTTTTATACAGTTTGATTTTTTGATGATGGAATTAATTCGTTTAAATATTTTACACTTGTTAATTTATGCAGATAAAATTTATTTACCGTAAGATCGGTAAGCAATTGTTTATAGCTATTTGCAAATTCAATTCTTTCATCCTGCGATGCACGGTGAGTGCCATGCATAACAAATGGAGGAAGATAATGCATGTTACATAAAATTGCAGTTTGTTCAAAAGGTGCAAGAAATTGCCTGATAGTATGTTTATTAAATCCGGTTTCTTCATACCCGAAATTGGGACCGCCTGTTGTAATTGCATTAAAAATCATTTTTCCTTTTAAATAAATACCGTCTTTACCATAAGCCCATCCGTGCTCCAGCACAAGATCAATCCATTGTTTTAAAAGTGGGGGAGAACTATACCAGTAAAAAGGATGCTGCCATACAATTACATCATGATTCAATAATAATTCTTTTTCAAATTCAACATCCACATCAAAATCAGGATACGTTTGATACAAATCATGAAAAAAAATATGCGGCATTGTTTTTAATCCTTCAATAAATTTTATTTGCGTTAAAGATTTTTCCAGCATGGGGTGCGCAAATATTACGAGTACTTTTTTCATAGTTGTAATTATGAAACGAAGTAAATGTTTTTTCTTCTAAAAAGTTCTATGCCTTTAATAGAAAGATGATCTTTCCTGAGTTATATTAAACATAGGGGCATTATTAAATGATCTTTTGTTTATTGCTCATTCACCCTATTTGGGCATTTCCCGCCTTTGCGAATCGCAGCAATTTTGGGTTCAAATAAAAAAAAACAAATGATTATGAAAAAAATTACAATTACACTTTTAGCTGCTTTCGCAATAACAGTTATTGCCAAAGCGCAAACCAATACATTTCCTACAACAGGAAGTGCCGGTGTAGGAACTACAACACCAAACATTTCATCCATAGTTGAAATGCAATCAACCACACAAGGTATGCTTGCACCACGGATGACAAAAACACAAAGAGATGCTATTGCAACTCCGGCCATTGGTTTATTAATTTATCAAACCAACTCCACTCCGGGTTTTTATTATTTTAATGGAACAGCATGGACAGCAGTAACATTTAAAGGAGCGAGTACCACTTTATCAAATCTTGCTGCCACAACATCCATTAATCAGAATTTATTGCCTAATGCTAATAATACATTAGACCTTGGATCATCC
>JACMJP010000132.1 GCA_014380545.1 Chitinophagales bacterium
AGGTGAAATAAGGATGAGAAGTATTATGAATGTTATTTGTTTCATATTTATGCTGAAATTATTTTATGTAATACGAATGGTGAAAAACTCAGGGCTATTCAAATCTTCAAATCATATGCTCAATTAATAGTAAAAGATCGGCCGGCAGGAAATTATTTTGTAAGTGTATGTCAGAATGACAAACATCACAATCTTCATTTTACAAAACTCTGACCTAACGGAATAAACAGTGCACAAAAAATAAAATGCATTATTTTGTTAGGGTAATTCCGCAAGTACAGTTTTCGCAAGTGCAAACTTCACAAGTGCAGTTTGGATTAGTGCAGTATTGATTTTTGATATAAATAATTAATTTGTGCATTTGATTACTTTATACGGTAAAGTTATAACAACGCTTATTGTAAACAATGATGCCGGAAGTAATAAAAAGGAAATTACTGACTATCCATATATCACCGGTTCAACACCAACATTAAATGATACTTATTTTGGTGATTTTAATGATGAAACTGAAGCAAATGAAAACTGGGCATTTTATAATAAATACCAGGAAGAAAAAGCATGGAGATGGAAAGCGGATAATGGATACGGCATCAGTTCAGGATTTCTGCTCTAACAGAGCCATTCGCAGAAGACATTTCAGAATATGGTAAACACTGTAAATTTCATCCGGATTTTTATTAATTTGCTTTCACCCATGTGCGGTATTTAGATTAAAACAATTGTAAATTTGGGTTCACAGTACACACATCCCCTGTATTTTTGCATCAAATAAAATAAATCAACATATGAAATATTTTTATTCACTCTTCTTTTCAGTATTCGTTTTCACTCTTAGTGCTCATGCTCAAACTGCAACTTTACAGGGAACCATCACAGATGAAGACAATAAGCCCGTTGAATATGTTAGCGTTTCTATTAAGAACACAAAAATAAGTACACATACAAATAGTGAGGGAATATATAAACTCGAAAATATAGCAGGCGGCGATATTACCATTTTGTTCAGCCGTGTGGGCTACAAGAAACAGGAAGTTAAAACAACAGTGGCGGCAGCAGGAACTACCGGCTTAAATTTAACAATGAGAATAGCCGGGGTTATGGACGAAGTAGCCATAACAGGATATGTAAAAAGGGATAATACTATAGAGCGTATACAGGATGTGGAGGGTACTTATATTACTGCCGGTACCAAAAGCACCATAATAAATCTTGCTACTACGAATGCAAACATTGCCGAAAAAACAGGAAGGCAGGTGTTTGCAAAAGTACCTGGTGTTTTTGTATACGATATGGATGGAAGCGGTAACCAGATGAACGTTTCCAATCGTGGTCTTGACCCGCACCGTTCATGGGAATATAATATCAGGCAAAACGGGATCATTACGAATAGCGATATGTATGGTTACCCTGCCAGTCATTACAATGCACCCATGGAAAGTTACCAATCCATAGAAATGCTAAGCGGTTCTTCGGCACTGCAATATGGTGCACAGTTCGGGGGAATGATAAACTACGTTACTAAAAAACCGGACACTTCAAAGGCGATCAGTATTGAAAACCTCACTACTGCTGGTGGCTATGGATTGTTCAGCAACTATACAGCACTTGGAGGCAAAGCAGGAAATTTTATTTATTATGGCTATATCAGCAAAAGAGTAAGTGGTGGTTATCGTGAAAATGCAGAGTCTGATGTTGATGGTCATTTTGCCTCACTTACTTACCTTGCCAGCAATAATCTTTCAATAAAAGCCGAAGTCGGACATTCTAATTATTTATATCACATACCCGGTCCGCTTAATGACAGTATGTTTAATGCAGATCCGCAACAGTCAACCCGGGATAGAAATTATTTCAGTCCTGATATGTATGTTCCTTCGTTGCAGGTTAACTGGAGTATTTCCCCAAAAACATTTTTACAGTTCACACAATCGGGAGTATTTGGTTCAAGAAGCAGTGTACAATTTATCGGGTTTGCAACAAAGCCGGATATAATAGATACGATAACAAATGATTATACTAAACGACAAGTAGATATTGACAACTTCAATAGTAATACAACAGAACTGCGCATACGCCAGGAATATAATATCGGCAAAATAAAGAGCTTTATAACAGGCGGTATACAATACATGCATAATGATCTTCAAAGAAGGCAGCAGGGCAAGGGAACAACAGGATTTGATTATGACCTTTCTTTAACCGTTCCGGGCTGGGGCAGGGATATGCATTACAAGACACAGAATATTGCATTGTTTGCGCAAAATATATTCTACTTTACCCCGAAATTTTCAGTGGCACCGGGTTTAAGATATGAAAACGGAACATCAGAAATGTCGGGAACTATTAGTTATTACGATGGCAATAAATTACCCGTAAACATAAAACATAGTTTCCCGCTTTTTGGATTAAGCACACAATATAAATTGAATGAAAAAACAAGGATATATGCAAGTGCATCGCAGGCTTACAGGCCGGTAGTTTTCAGGGAGATAGTTCCTGCAAATGCAACAGAACAGATTGACCCTGACCTTGAAGATGCTTTTGGTTATACTGCTGAAGCAGGTATCGGCGGAAGTATAAAATATATGTTCAAATATGAACTTACCTTCTTTCACATACTTTATGAAAATAGAATAGGCGGTGTGGTACTCACCGACACTGCAGGAAATGCATATCAATATAAAACGAATATTGGAACCAGCGTTACTGATGGTGTGGAAATATTTGCAGAAGTGAACCTATTACCAAAAAATGAAAAAACATCTCTTTCCATTTTTACATCTACAGCACTTTTTGATGCACGATATACAAAAGGCAGTGTAGTGGTATCAGGAGTAAATGTAGATATCAGTGGAAATGAGCTGGAGGCTGTACCTGATGTTATTACAAGAAACGGTATCAATTTCGTGTATACCATATTCAGTGCAACTTTACAACAGAGTTATGTAGGCAAAACATTTTCAGATGCCTTCAATACAACTGAACCAACAGCAGACGGGTCAAAAGGGCCTGTTCCTGCTTATAACTTAATTGATTTTAATACATCGGTAGTATGGAGAAATTATACCTTCAGGTTTGGTGTAAATAATATTACGGACCAACACTATTTTACAAAGCGCCCAACTTTTTATCCTGACCCGGGAATATGGCCAAGTGATGGAAGAACAATTACAGGCACTATAGGGTTTAAGTTTTGATATTTTAATAGATTAGTTTTTTCATATGTATGATTAGCGCATGGTGACATGCGCTTTTTCATTTTCACAAAACATTGCTACACAATAAGCCCTTTGATAAATAAAAATTAAATATTGTTGAAAAAGGATCTACTAATTCATTTATTAAAAGAATTATCTACTTTGATCGCTTCCTTTAAAAGCTTTTTTATTGGTTTGTCATTAGTTTCTTCGGGAGCCTGATATATTTTGAGAATACCTGTTTGTTAGTTCCATGCGTCAGGAAATTATCTCTGTCATTTAACTTGTTGCCATGCAAAAAACCTAAGAGTACGCCTTTTTTAATGCCCCCTCTTGAAATAGTGGAAGGCCATATAATACATATACCGTTACTTTGATATAAATAATTAATTTGTGCATTTGATTACTTTATACTGTAAAATTATTCCTCTCAAATAAAATGTTTCGTCACTTATTCTATTTTATTCTAATGTGTGCCGGAAATAAAATGACAATTATTTATCACAAAGTGAATAATTAATGGTTATGCATAGTAATTTTTTCAGCTTTATAGATTTTTTATGCATATGTAAAGCATTGGTTCTTGCTGAGTTTAACAAAAATGCATCATTCATTTTCGGCATATTCTTAAATTAAGAATGGGTCACATAAGGTTTTCTTCTGATATCCTTCTCCGTTTTTACTGCCATACTTTCGCACTTTGAAAAATACACACAATGACCTATAAAAATATATTCCTGTCTATCCTGTTCATTACAGGTGTGCATTACAAATATTCTGCTGCCCAAACATATACTGCAATGCAGGGCATGAATGCAGATATATTTCTTAATAGTAAAATAGTATCAGAGGAACATGCTGTTAGGGAGTATCCGGGCCAGGCACATGATATAGCAGATATTGAATTTAGCGGAAATGAAATGTATACGCAATACAGATATTACCGGGATAATGATTATGACGGGTATGGGGATATTTCTGAAAGCATATTGGCTTATACGCAGCCGGAAGACTATGTTAATGATAACACGGATTGTAATGATAACGACATTTTAATAAATAAAGCTATTCCTGAAGTGTGCAACAGAATTGATGACAACTGTGATGGAATTGCAGATG
>JACMJP010000133.1 GCA_014380545.1 Chitinophagales bacterium
GAAATGGATGATTTTAGTGCAAAACCCGGAGAACCGAATTTATATGGATTAATTGGTGGCGAAGCAAATGCAATTGAACCAAATAAACGCATGTTGAGCAGCATGACACCAACAATTGTTTTAAACAATGAGAAATTATTTATGGTACTCGGCTCACCAGGAGGCAGTACAATTATTACAAGTGTATTTCAAAATATTTTAAATGTAGTTGAACACGATATGACCATGCAGGAAAGTGTAAATGCAAAACGGTTTCATCATCAATGGCTGCCTGATGAGATTGTTTATGAAAAAAATGCATTTACAGAAGAAACAAAAAAACAACTCACCAAACTTGGTTATACATTAAAAGAGAGAACTGCTATTGGCAGAGTTGATGCAATTTTAATCCGCAACGATGGCAAATTGGAAGGTGCTGCAGATCCGAGGGGAGATGATAAGGCAATGGGGTATTAATATCGGGACGTCAAGACAACGTAAACTTATCTGTAGATATTCTCTGATTATTATGTTTTTCCGAAAACCCGCCTTACATTTATAATCTCAAAAACCAGTAAAAATGCGTACTAAACATTTCCTCCTCTTCAGTTTTGTTTTTATTACAATTCTTTCTTCATGTAAAAAAGAATTACTTGTAACAAATGAAACTGTACTTCCTCAAAATGAATATACATTAATGCGGGTTGCTTACTACAGGGATTTAATAGAAACAGATGGTATTGGAGTTCGTTTTTATGAAACACCTGTTGTAATAAATTTATATAAAGACAACGTCAATTTTGCTGCAATAAAAAATATAATTGATCAAAGCAAAGAACAAAATAATCCTTTGCGGGTAACAATAAAAAATGCAAATGAACTTGATGTAGCAAATACTGCAAGCACATCAGAACTCAGCACTTATAATTTGCAATTTAAAAAAGTTTTACCGGAACCGGAGAAAATTAAAAGGATACTACCTTCAATGGATGTATTTCTTGACATATTTAATTTTATGCAAATGCAGGGATGCGATACAGGCACTGTTACAATTGATCAGTGCATTTCATTTCAATATGTTGTAGATGGTTGTTATGCACGGGCACATAAAATGCGTCAGATATTAATTGATAATTATAAATACAGTTGCGAAAAAGTTTTCAGTTATGAAGGTGAAGATGGATATCTGGCAGTTGATGCCGGTGATTGTTGTGTGTACTGGTGGTATCATGTTGCACCACTTGTAAGTGTAAATGAAGATGGAATTATTAATAAATATGTGATGGATCCATCTATGTTTGATGGCCCCGTTACAATTGATGAATGGACCGGTGCGCAGGAAAATGAGGAATGTACGCCATACGCTGATTTCGGAGAATATGATATTCAAAGAGGACAGTTTTATTCACCCTGGGGTGAGTGGGGAGGTGTGATGTATTATTCAACTGACGAAGATTATTCATCTACCAATTCTACTTTGTATTGGTATTCTGATTTGGAAACTTGTTATTAATAAAAATTATTATTGAGTAAAAGGCTGCAAATTTTTTTTGCAGCATTCTTATTTTATGCGAATGCTATTTTCTTTTTCCCTTTTTATTCTTTATTTTTTCCAACTGTTCTGCATCCGCCAGATCCTGTAGCCTGCCTGATTTCTTTTTTGCTGTAATTAAATCATCAATACTAATATAGTTTACTTTAGTATCATCAATTATTATTTCTGATTTTCCGGTATAAGAGTCCCGAAAATCCACCCCATCAACTTCCATTAATATATCAATACGATGCGGTTCATATCCGAGCTGAATTATATTATCCTTTGATAGAAAATCTTTTTCAGTTAAACCTAATGACTCAAAACCAAAATCTTTCAGAGTATTTAATAATTTTTGGATGTTAGATTTATCTAACCAAATCCAAACATCAATATCTTTTGTATATCTCGGGTAGCCATGAATATTCACGGCATATCCACCCACTAAGAGATACTGTACTTCATTTTCGTTTAATAATTTTATAAACTCTTTGAAATCCTTTGGCAGTTCCATATTTTTCTTTAATAACTTCCTGTCTGATTGTTTCTAAATTTCGTAAACGCTCTATTGGTGTCAAACTTATCCAATAATCAAGATTAGATTCATCCTCACCTTTTTTTACTATACGAACAACTTTTTCCATCACACTTAAAATTACAAATTATTCTTTGCAATCATTCCCCCCAAAATGATCATAAAATGCCCGGCACATATTCTTTTTTCTTTTCCCCCTTCCTCACTAATTTCGCACTTGCCCGTCGCTGGCGGGATCTAAAAATAAAAACGTATGGCAGAAGTAATCCGCATGCCCCGCATGAGCGATACAATGACTGAAGGGACATTTGTTGAATGGCATAAAAAAGTTGGTGATACTGTGAAGACAGGTGATATTCTTGCTGAAGTTGAAACTGATAAAGCCACAATGGAACTGGAAAATTATGTAAAAGGAACGCTCTTATATATAGGCGTTGAAAAAGGACAGGCAGCAAAAGTAGATCAGATAATAGCAATTGTTGGCAAAGAAGGAGAAGATTATTCTGCATTATTGGATGATGGAGGTAGCCAACAGTCAACAGTCAACAGTAAAGAGTCAGAAGTAAAGAATGATGGAGAAAAAAAACCTGATGAAAAGAAAGATAAAAAAGAGGATATTGAAAATCAGGATAAAAGTGTAAATGATAAAACTGAAGAAAAAAATAAAGCAGGAATAAAAAATGAGAATGGAGAAGTAAAAAAAGAAGATGATGATGAAAGTAGTAAAGAAATAACAGAAGTATCCTCTGATAAAGGTACAGAGGATGAAAGATTAAAGGCTTCACCTTTAGCAAAAAAAATAGCAGAAGAGAAAGGTATAAAAATTTCTGCAGTAACAGGAAGCGGACCAGAAGGAAGGATAATAAAAAAAGATGTAGAAAATTATATTCCTGAAAAAACAGAAACACAAAAAGTAAAAGAAGATTTACCCGGCGAAATTTCAGAGAAAGCGGGAAAACAAGTAGTAATTAATATCCCTCAATATACAGGCAAAGAAAGTTTTGAAGAAATACCTGTTTCGCAAATGCGCAAAACAATTGCTACAAGACTTTCGCAAAGTAAATTCACTTCACCGCATTTTTATTTAACTGTATCAGTTGATATGGATAATATCATGATTGCAAAAAAAGCGATGAATGATATTGCACAAATTAAAATTTCATTTAATGATATTATAGTAAAGGCTGCTGCTATGAGTTTGCGCCAGCATCCAAATGTGAATGCAAGCTGGTTGAGTGATAAAATAAGAATAAATCATCACATTCATATTGGTGTTGCAGTAGCAATCAATGATGGATTAGTTGTACCTGTAATTCGTTTTGCCGATAATAAATCATTAACACAAATTGCTGCAGAAGTAAATGATCTTGCAGAGAAAGCAAAAAACAGAAAACTGCAACCAACGGATTGGGAAGGAAATACATTCACCATTTCTAATCTGGGCATGATGGGTATTGAAGAATTTACTGCGATCATTAATCCACCAGATGCATGCATTCTTGCAGTTGGTGGAATTAATCAAATTCCTGTTGTAAAAAACGGGGAAATAAAAATTGGCAATGTTATGAAACTTACAATGAGTTGCGATCACCGGGTAGTTGACGGTGCAATTGGCGCAAGATTTTTACAAACGCTGAAACAATATTTGGAGAATCCTGTGAGAATGCTGGTTTAATTATTATCACCAGTTAGTGGTTTATTCTTTATAATTTTATTCCAATGATGTTTTGTTGCTGGAGTCTTAGCCCCTACATAATTACTACATCATGAATACATTTAATTGGCAGATATACTCCACCTTTTAATAAAACATATTCTTCTGTAGTTGCCCAAATGGTAGTTTCAACCTGGAGGATACCGCTTATTGCTTCGAAAATAATTTGTACTTTGGTGTGATAAGTATTACCAAGCACCATTCCTTGCGTAAGTAATTGTTTACGACGCATAATGAGATGCAGCTCACTCAATACTTCCTTGTTATGAAATTCCAGTTTAGGAATTTCTTCCTTTTGTATAGTTTGATACGATTCAATTTTCATTGTGGTAGAAGAAGATGTAAACTTTTTTAGTTTTGAAATCGTTTGTCTAAATTACAACACAAATACTTATAAGTCAAGTACGATGAAAAAAACGATGGTATTGGGTGCATCACAAAAACCTGAACGTTATTCAAATAAAGCAGTGCGTAAATTAAAATTATACGGACATGAGGTAGTTGCTATAGGAAAGAGGAAAGGTTTTATAGGGGATGTTACCATAGAGGATGAAGTGCCTGCGGATAAGGATATACATACCATTACAATGTATCTGAATGCAAATAAC
>JACMJP010000134.1 GCA_014380545.1 Chitinophagales bacterium
AAGATAAAAATAACGATGGAGCAGAAACAGATGATCAGCATTTTAACTGGGGCGGTTATAAGGAACATGTTTTTTATTTTAATCGCATTCCAGCAGTTACTATAAAAGAAAATGATTCACCTGAAAAACTTGCTCAGGAACATCAAACTAAACTCCGCCATTTATTAAAATATAATGACATTACAGAAAAGAATTCACTGCAGCCCGGTACAAATTTTTATTTACAGCCCAAGCGAAAAAAAGGAAAAGAAAAATTTCATGTTGTAAAAGAAAATGAAACTATGTGGAGCATTAGCAGGGATGAAGGTATTTTGATGGAAGCATTATACGAAAAAAATAAAATGCAACCCCGACAGGAACCTGCAATAGGCGAAACGCTTTATTTGAGGAAAACCAGGAAAGGCGATATAAAATTAGATATAACAAAAAACAATGAGCAGGCATCAAAAAATATTGGAGAAATCAATTTTGATAATAAATTCGTTTTGATGGATGAAGAAATTATAATTGATGAAGCAGTTCCGGTAGGTGTTGAAACCAAAAAAGAAGAGGTCAAAAAAAATGCGCCGCCTGTAATAATAAACAAAACAGAAGAAGATCAAACCAAAAATGTTATTGTAGAAAAAAAAACCACTCCAATTTATCACAATGTTCAGGCAAAAGAAACATTGTATGCCCTCTCAAAAAAATATGAAACTACAATTGAAGAAATTAAAGAGTGGAACAGTCTTGAAAATAATGAAATTAAAATTGGGCAAAAAATAATTGTCGGATATAAATAGAAAATATTTTCTATTCAAACTCAACAGGATAATCTCCATTTTTAATTAAGAAGTCAGCAATTTTATCCAATAACGCATCATTATCCTCTGCCGTAGCAGCGCCTACCTGTAAAAGAGTCTGCATGTTTTCCGGGCTTGCATCATCCATTTCTGCATTTGCATGCATCAGGTTCTTTGGTTCTATCCTCACATAATATTCATCAGACTTCGTAACGCTAAACATACGTTTTAAATGATATTTATTTGTTTCAGAATTTGCCGACATCATAATATCAATAATAGGTTTTGCCCACCCTATTGCTCCCCATTTTTTTGCATTTTCAAATTCATAAGAAGTGTCTACATTTCCTGTTCCTACTGAAAGGATGAACATATCTTTTGCAGAAGGTTTACTTTTAGCATTCCTCAATTCGGAATATGCACATAAGGTTGGGTCATTTGCAAAAACACCTCCATCAATAAGTGTATATGGTGTACCTGTTACAGATTCAATATGCGCTGCTTCAAAATAAGTAGGACCTGCTGATGTTGCCCTGCACACATCTTTTATTCTAAAATTCTTGTCAGCATTTTTTTTTGCATCATGCGAAGTAAAAAACCTTGTTCTTCTGCCTTCAATATCATAAGTTGTTATAAGGCAGGGCTTCAATAATTCCTTTACTGTAGTTTGTCTGAAATATTTCTCCAGTAATTTTTCAAAATTTCGTACTGAATATTTCTCATCCCACATTCCAAGGGCAATAAGTTGTTTTATTTGCAAATCAAATATATCAGTACCATTGTTATAATAAAGTTCTAAAGCATCTTCAGCAGAAAACTCAGGGTTTAACGAATCTTTTTTTGAAGGATATAAAAAAATAGCAGTTAATATTCCGCTAGTACTTGTTCCCGCAAAAAAATCAAAATAATTTGCAAGCCTCGCATACGTATTATTTGTTTGTTTTTGTATTTTATTTTCAAGTCTTATCAAGACCTGCGCAGGAATTATTCCCCTTATGCCGCCGCCGTCTATACACAATATCCTGATCTTTTTTTTGGGTGATACTTTGAATGTTTTATCTTTTTCCATAAGAATAATTTTATAGAATACAATATAAATGTATAATTATTTTATTTCAATTTTTGTTGCAATAGTAAATGAGCATAGTTAATTTATTTGCACTGATTTTAAATATTCCAATCCTTTAGGTGTAAGTTTTTTAGATCGCAGTTCCCCTGCGTAGGTGTAAATAATATGTGCACAATCATCACTCACATTAAAATCCATAATAACACTGCCATCTTTTGTAAAAAATGTTAAATGCCCGTCATAGGCACATTTAAAATACGGTGTGTCGTCCTCTGTAATATAATCATTAAATTTTCTTATATCTTTTCGTTCTGTAATATCAAGATATTTATCAGGCTTTTCATTCAGCACAATTTGTATTTTATCAGTTTGTTTTATTAGTTCAGATATTTCAGTAGAAGTGGTATTACAAGTTGTAAATAAATATATTATAATCACTGGCAAAACATAATTTTTCATACTCCGGAAATTTTGAATAAAAATAACAGAAATTAACCGGCAGAAATAAATACTTTTGTACATAACTTTCTGTTTATTATGCAAACCTATACAATGCTAACTGCTTACTTTTATATTTTACTGTTGTTTGGATGTGTAAATTCAAACTCGACACAACAACAAAATAACAGCGCATCTTCCGGAGAAAATTTTCAGGTTGAAATTCTTGCTGAGAATCTTGAGGTTCCTTGGGGTATGGATTTTTTGCCAGATGGCAGATTAATATTTAATGAACGTCCCGGCTACATAAATATCCTTGATCTGCAAACAAAGCAGGTAAAAAGAATTTTAACAAGAGATATCCGGGACAGAGCAGAAGGTGGCTTGCTTGGTTTAGCTGTTGATCCTGATTTTAATAATTCAAAATACATTTTTATTTATGAAACAATTGAAACAGGAAACAGGATCGTAAGATTAAAATTGGAAAATGATATTTTAACTGAAGATAAAATTTTAATAGATAAAATTCCGCATGCCATGTTTCATGACGGTGGAATTTTGCGTTTTGGTCCCGATGGATATTTATATGCAGGAACAGGCGACGCAAGAGATCCGAATTCTGCACAGGACCTGAAAAGTTATGCTGGAAAAATTCTTCGTATGGATAAAAATGGAAATGCACCTACGGATAATCCTTTTGAAAATTTAATTTATAGCTATGGACATAGAAATGTACAGGGTTTATGTTGGGACAATAATAAGAATATGTATGCAAGTGAGCATGGACCGAGTGGCGAATTAAACGGATGGTGTTGTAATGATGAAATAAATACAATTTATAAAGGACAAAATTACGGATGGCCATATGTAATTGGTGATGATAAAAAAGAAAATACTATTTTACCAAAGGAACATTCAGGAAAAGATACATGGGCGCCGGGCGGAATTGTGTATGTTGATGATTTTAATGAAAAGGAAAAAAATATAGGAAGCTTGGTGACAGCATGTCTTCGTGATGAAAAATTACTTCAAATTTATATATCGATTGGCGATGCGACAATATCCAAGCAATCAACGGAAACACTGAGTGACAAGCAACCATTAGTAACAATCATTGATAAGCATGAAATAGAATTATTAGAAGGCGATTATGGACGTCTGAGAAATATAATTACTGCTAGTGATGGCAGCCTAATTTTTTGTTCCTCTAACAAAGATGGCAGAGGCAGTCCTGATAAGTCAGATGATAAGATTTATAGGATGAAGATGAAATAAATGAAACGACTATTCTCCTTACATTTGCAGTCCTTAAACCCAACTCAAATCAATGATCAATATCATTCTATTCGGTCCGCCGGGCAGCGGAAAAGGCACACAGGCTGCAATGCTGAAAGAACATTTTAATTTATTGCACATTTCAACAGGCGATCTTTTGCGGGCAGAAATAAAAAATGAGACCACCCTCGGCATGGAAGCAAAAAAATTTATGGATGCAGGGCAATTGGTTCCTGATGCGATTGTGATTAATATGATAGGTGGAACTGTGGATGAAGTAAACCAAAAAAATAAATCAGGAATTATTTTCGATGGATTTCCAAGAACCGTTGCGCAGGCTGAAGCATTAGATAACTTATTGGCAGAAAAGAATACTTCAATAAAATGCGTTTTAAGTTTAGTAGTAGATGAAGAAGAACTCACAAAAAGAATTTTGGAAAGAGGAAAATCAAGCGGAAGAACGGATGACCAGGATGAAGCAACCATTAAAAAAAGAGTGCTTGAATACAGAACAAAGACAGAACCTGTTGCAAATTATTATGCGCAACATAATCTTGTAAAAGAAATAAAAGGAATAGGGAGCATCAGTGAAATATTTGAAGCATTAAAAAATGCAATTGAAAATTTATAAAAATAAATTGTAATTATATAAAAATATATTATTTTAAAAAGGGAATTTATTAT
>JACMJP010000003.1 GCA_014380545.1 Chitinophagales bacterium
CGCTTTCGCAAGAGATTTTCAAATGTGGGACATGAATATCGGGGTCTTGTATTTTAGTGCCATATCTTCCATTATGGTCATCAGCATTTTAATGGCAGGATGGGCAAGTAATAATAAATATTCTTTACTGGGAGCAATGCGCAGTGGAGCACAAATTGTAAGTTATGAATTAAGTGCTGGTTTAGCAATTCTCACAATTATTATTTTCACCGGCGATCTTTCCATTTCAAAAATTGTAGAATCGCAACAGGATGGCTGGTGGATCTTTAAAGGACATATTCCAGCTATTATTGCATTTGTAATTTTTATTATTGCAGTGACTGCAGAAACAAACCGTGCACCTTTTGATCTTGCTGAAGCAGAAAGTGAGTTAACGGCAGGATTCCATACAGAGTACAGCGGGATGAAATTCGCATTATTTTTTTTAGCAGAGTATGTAAATATATTTATTGTTTGCGCATTGGGGGCTACATTATTTTTGGGCGGGTGGATGCCGTTTCATATCGGTAACTGGGAAGTATTTAATCATGCAATGGATTACATTCCTTCATCCTTGTGGTTTATTGGAAAAACACTTTTTTTGATATTTGTCATTATGTGGTTCAGATGGACATTCCCGAGATTACGCATTGATCAGTTATTAAATCTGGAATGGAAATATTTATTGCCGATAAGCATGTTCAATTTATTACTGGCAACATTTATTGCAATTAAAGGATGGTATTTTTGAGATGAATAATGAGTGATGAATAATGAGAAAAAATAAATAGTTAAAAATAAAAGTATAAGTAAGTCATTTAAGATAAAATCAATTAAGAAATTCAAAAAGAATGGTTTTCCCTTTGGGGGAAAGAGAAAAGATAGGGGCCATTAATGTTTATTGTCAATTATATAAAAGATATTTTTAATGGTGTTAAATCATTATTAACCGGCATGCGCCGAACCGGTTATTATTTTACCCATCATAAAGAGATCATCACTCAACAATATCCTGAAGAAAAACCAATGCTGGCTGAAAGATTTCGTGGAGAAGTAGTGATGCCGCATGATGAAAATAATGAACATGCCTGCACAGGATGTACAGCTTGTGAATTAGCCTGCCCGAACGGAACAATTAAAATTGTAACCAAATTTGATATTAATCCTGAAGGCAAAAAGAAAAAAGCAATTGACAAATTTGTATATCACCTTGAATTATGCACTATGTGTAACTTATGTATTGTAGCATGCCCGACGGACGCAATTAAAATGGCAAACAATTTTGAACATAGTGTATTTGACAGGAGCCAATTAACGAAAATATTAAATAAAGAAGGAAGCAAGATAAGAGAAGGAATAGAATAATGAATAATGAGTGATCGGTAGTTAGCGAAAATATTTAGAGGTTTATAGATTTCAAAAATTGTACAAATAAAATCAATTAAATAAAACAACCAAAAAAAAATTAATGAGATGTCTCTCCCACTTGGGGGAGAGATAAAAGAGAGGGGCAGTATGACCGCAAACGACTTCATATTTTATTTATTAGCCGCATTTATTTTGTTGAATGGAATTCTTGCCATGACAACAAAAAAAATATTCCGTTCAGCCATTTTTTTATTATTCACATTAATAGGAGTTGCCGGCATTTACTTTTGGATGCACATGGAATTTATTGCTGCGGTACAGATCATAGTGTATGTAGGTGGGATTGTAGTGCTCATTATTTTTTCCATTTTTCTCACCCAACAGGCAGGAATGGAAATGCCAAAGCCAACATCACGCAGAACTATTTTCTCCATACTGAGTGTTGTGACCGGTTTTTCTTTAACATATTTATTGATTAATCAGCATACATTCCCGGCAAATTCAAATGAAGTTATAAATGTATCTCCAAATAATATTGGTGAACAAATGCTGGATTATGAAAAAACAGGGTTTGCTTTACCTTTTGAAGTGATCAGTATTTTATTATTAGCTGCAATGGTTGGTTGTATTGTCATAGCAATGAAGAAAGAAGAAGTTAGTAAAAAAGATATAACAGAAACTATTAAATAAAAAGCAAGAGTGGAAATAACCTTATATCATATTTTGTTTTTATCAACTGCACTATTTTTTATTGGGATTTATGGCTTATTTACCCGCAGAAATATGATCACCATGCTGATGGCGATAGAATTAATTCTGAATAGTGTAAATATCAATTTCGTGGCATTTAATAAATATTTGTATCCAGAAAATCTGGACGGGGTATTTTTTGTGATCTTCATTATTGCAATTGCTGCCGCAGAAGCTGCCGTTGCAATAGCGATCATTATTAATTTATACAGGAGCCACAAAACAATAGATGTTGAAAGTACCGAAGAAATGAAATTCTGAAAATAATGAATTATTCAAATTATATTGCCTGGATTCCATTATTACCACTGGCAGGTTTTTTAATACTTGGCCTATTCGGGAGAAATTATTTAAAAAATTCGTCCGGCATTATAGCCACTATATTATTACTTGCTTCAACTGTATTATCTTTCTTTGCTGCATATAATTATTTTTTTATTGATGGGAAAATTGACGGCATTTATCAATCTCTAAAACCTGTCAATTACGCATGGCTGAAGTTTACGGATACACTGAGTATTGATATGGGAATTACGCTCGATCCAATTTCAGTAATGATGATCGTTGTTGTATCTTTTATTTCACTCATGGTACACATTTTCAGTTTAGGATATATGAAAGGGGAAGAAAGATTTTCTACTTATTATTCCTTCCTGCAATTATTTACATTCTCCATGCTCGGTTTAGTTTTGTCATCCAATTTATTTCAACTATATATTTTCTGGGAGTTAGTTGGTGTTTCCTCATTTCTTCTCATTGGATATTATTATGATAAGCCATCCGCAGTTGCTGCAAGTAAAAAAGCATTTATCGTAACAAGATTTGCCGATTTATTTTTCTTAATAGGAATATTAATTCTTGGATTTACAGCAAACACATTTGATTTTAATACACTGATTCAATCACTATCAGCAGAAAATTCTACAATTGTTGCAGGTTCTTTTTTGGGAACTTCAATAATTACCTGGGGGCTTACATTAATATTTATAGGCGGTGCCGGAAAATCCGCAATGTTTCCATTACACATATGGTTGCCGGATGCAATGGAAGGCCCTACCCCTGTTTCCGCATTAATTCATGCTGCAACAATGGTTGTGGCTGGTGTTTTTTTAGTTGCAAGATTATTCCCGGTTTTTGCAATCACGGACTCAGGTGCATTGGAAATTGTAGCATATGTCGGAGCATTCTCCGCATTATTTGCAGCAATTATTGCATGCACACAAACAGATATTAAAAGAGTACTTGCATATTCTACCATGAGCCAGATAGGTTACATGATGTTTGCATTAGGTATTTCAAATTACGGTGAAGATGGCGCAGGATATACTGCAGGTATGTTTCACTTATTTACGCATGCATTTTTTAAATCCTGTTTATTTCTCTGCGCCGGTGCAGTAATTCATTTTATTCACAGCAATGAAATGAAAGACATGGGCGGGTTGAGAAAATATATGCCGATAACAAATGTCGCATTCCTATTTGCTTGTCTTGCAATAGCAGGTGCTCCTCCGTTTGCAGGATTTTTTAGTAAAGAAAGTATTTTACATGCGGCGTATGAAAGTAATATGCTGATTTTTATTATTGCTTTAATTACATCTGCACTGACAGCATTTTATGTGTTCCGTTTATATTTTTCAATTTTTTGGAATAAAGAGGCACACTTGCATGAAATACATCATGGTGAAGGAACATGGACAATGAAAATTCCATTGATCATCCTTGGAGCACTTTCATTATTAGCGGGTTTTATTCCTTTCGGTAATTATGTTTCATCAGACGGAAAAATAATGCACGGACACTTAGATATTTTATTTTCTATTACACCGGTTTTATTATCTGTTGCAGGAATTGCTTATGCAGGTTATTTATATATAAAACAAACAGACCGTCCACAAAAAATTGCAACAGCAATTGGCGGTATTTATACAGCAGCGTATAAAAAGTTTTATATTGATGAAGTTTATATATTTATCACGGAAAAAATCATTTTTAATTTAATAGGCAGACCGGCAGCATGGATAGATAAAAACATTGTGGATGGGTTTATGAATTTGATCGGAAATACAACAACAAAAATTTCAAACGCAATAAAAGGATTGCAATCAGGTAAAGTACAGGGATATGCGCTGTATTTTTTTGGAGGGGTTGTGGGATTGATTTTAATATTTGAGTATTTGTGGAATTAATGTAGAGAAATATAAAAAATGAACTTAAATTTATTAATAGCATTACCAGTGCTCACTGCTTTGGCAGTAGTCTTTTGCAAAGGATTGAAACAGATTCGCACAATTGCATTTATTGGTTCTGCATTACAATTAATTCTCTGCTGCATTTTATTATGCGCATTTCAAAACGAAAGAGCCACAGGAAATACAGAACAGTTTATTTTTCAGTCAAGTTACGCATGGTTTCCTTCCTTAAATATTAATTTTCATATCGGAGTGGATGGAATTTCCATTGCAATGATCTTATTAACTGCATGTGTTGTACTTGCAGGAGTTTTAGTTTCCTGGAAAGAAGAAACCATGAGCAAAGAATTTTTTCTGCTCCTTATTATATTAAGTGCAGGCGCTTATGGTTTTTTTATTTCACTTGATCTGTTCACTTTATTTTTCTTTTTGGAAGTTGCTGTTATTCCAAAATTTTTATTGATCGGAATTTGGGGCAGCGGGAAAAAAGAATATTCAGCAATGAAACTGGCTTTAATGCTGATGGGTGGAAGTGCCTTGGTATTTGTCGGTATTTTGGGGACTTATTATAGTGCTGAATATAGATGGATTTTTCATACATTCGATTTAAGAGGTATTTCAGAGATTGAAGTTCCCTACGAAGATCAACTTATATTTTTTCCTTTTTTATTTCTGGGCTTCGGAATATTCGGTGCATTATTTCCATTTCATACATGGGTGCCTGATGGTCACTCATCTGCACCAACAGCAGCATCTATGTTTCTTGCAGGAATATCCATGAAGCTTGGTGGC
>JACMJP010000135.1 GCA_014380545.1 Chitinophagales bacterium
CAGGATGCTGAATAATGCTGAGACCTTTTTCAAATAACGAGTTACAACTTTCCATCATTCCTGCGGGAGATAAAGAGGAGTCTAACGATCCGTCAGCATTAAAACGCATGGTTATATCAGAATAAACATCAAACCAAAAGACATCGTCATCGCTTTGCAGCCCGGTCGTAATAATTTTTCCATCCTGTTGCTCAGCTACTGAATTAAACCAGGCAATTCCATATACATCAAGTCCAACATCCTCTTCATAATAATAGACAACTCCTCCATCACCAAATGTAGGATCAAGAGTGCCTGCTTGTGAAAAAATACTTGTAGTTAAAAGCACGGAAATAAAGAGTAAGAAAAATGTTTTCATAATTAATTTTTTTGTGTTAGGTAATAAGGGTAACAAACTTACTAATTGAAATGCATAAAAACAAAATAGGGAGAGAATTTGCAGTCTTGAACTTTTGGTTCTTTTGATTTAAGCCAAAACAGCATCATAAAAATTTTATTGAATAAAAAAGCAGAGCCCTCGCTCTGCTTTTTTAATATCCATTCATTTAAAATCTTTTACGGAATAAAAACCGTAATCCTTCCACCCTTATCAATATACTTTGTAAAAGTTGTAAGCACAGTATTACTTTTAGTGACATTAGTTTAAAAATGTTATGTGAAGCCAAACTGGCTCAAAAACGTCAAAAGCAGACATTTTAGCATTAAAATTTAGATTCCTGCCCATCCAAAGACACTTTCAATCGGGCTTCCCGACGCAGCAATCAAGCTTTCGGACGCAGCAATTTAATTTCCGAATGCAGCAATGTGACTTCCTGATACTCCAATTCAACTTCCCAATACTCCAATTCAGTATCCCAACAGTCCAAATCAGCATCCAGGCAATCCAATTTCCTTTTTCATTTTCCCAAACTCTTTCCCATACTTTCAAATAAATAAAAAAGGCTATCAAAAACTGACAGCCTTCCTTTTCTTAATTTGTAAGGTACTTTATTATTGTGCAAACACGATTCGCTGGGTAATATTCTTATCTGCCGCACTCATTTTAATAAAATACATTCCCTGTGCAACATTATAAGTATTGAGGTCAACATTTAAATTATATTCTCCTCTTGGTGTATTGGAATTTGCAGGAATAATGTCTGCAAGTTTATTTCCTGTTACGGAATATAATTCAAGAGAAATATTTTGCGCCTGCGATAACTGGTAAGTGATATTTATATTTCCGTTTGTTACAGTTGGCGATACAATTAAATTAACTAATACATTATCAAGATCGCCAATTGCATTTGCCAGTTTAAAATGCGCAGCTACATTTTCCAAACCTGTTAATGCAAAGTTTACATGTACTGCAAAGGGATCAGGATTTACAACATGATAATCTAATTCCCAGTAATCAAATATATAATCTGCGTTTGCACTTGCATCCATGTTTAATAATGTTCCGCTTACGAAAGATGTTGCATACGGATATGTGCCGGGGGTAAATGCATTTACACTCACATTGCCCGCACCTGTAGGAATAATATCAAGTGTAAAATTATAATTAGGCATTACGGATTCTATAAAATGCGCAACAATGGTATCGCTGGAAGTTAAATTAACTGAAACAGAATCAACCGTTGTGGATGGGGATGGTATGTTATGTAAAAATTCCCAATGATCGAAAATATATCCCGATGCAGGAATTGCTTTTATAGGTAAAGTAATTCCGCCAAAATATGTAGCATCAAATGAATAAGTGGTTGGTGTAAATGTACTAATCTGTACAAGATTGCCTGCACCTGATGGCACAACATCTATTGTAATGGGATAAGCAGGGGTATCGAAACAATCTTCAATACCTTCAGTTAAAAATGTACACCTGTCGCTTATGAAATCGTGCAGGTTATTATAATTATCTTCCCAATCGCTGTAAGAGCCACCCCATTTATCAGTATGTCTATCCATTTCAGGGTCAATTACATTTTTCATACTGTCAAGTGCATTCAGCATAAAGTCGCAACTGAAAGTAGAATTTAAAAGATCGGCAAACCTGTTTACATATAAAGCAAAAAAATCTTCATTTTCCAATAATGCATTTAAGACATCAATGTGGCCGTTAGGATCAGTAGTACCGAGTGTGAGAGGATCGCATGGATCAGCGGTAGGGCTGTCGTCAGGCACACCAGTGTAATTAATGTAATGCCCGAATGTTGCATCCTCATCCCATAATACATAGCCCCATTTTTTATGAGTTCCGTCTTCATTATAACCTCTCCACCATGCAGTGTTCCAGTTAAGCCAGTCAGTACAAACAGTCATTGTGTTCAGGATAACATAATCCATTAAACTATATATTTCAAGATTATCAGTTGCATAAGTATAGTTAGCAGCAATGGTCATGTCTTCAGTAGTAATGTAATCTGCAAGAGGATACCATTCATCCATCACTCCATATTCAGCCCATGTTCCGCCCCAGCATTTTATATAATCCATGTCCAATTCATCCTGTCCGTAATAATAATCTGTATAATCTGCATCGTCAGCTTTTTCACGGGCATCATAAACACCCCAATATTCACCATTCAAAAAAACAATGCAGAAAAATGTTGTGCGTTCATCTAAAACTAAACCTCCTAATTGAGCAAGATGATGCACATAAGCATCCCTTACATGTGCACCCCCACCTGACCATGCGCCGCCATAAGATTCAGGATAATTATCATTTGCAGCAGCCTTAACAATTAGTCTCTGATAGCTTGTTCTGTCTGTTACATCGCTGAAAAATTCATGATCAATATCACTATCATAACCAAACTGGTCCCTAACTATCCAGTCAAATCCTCTTTGCGGATAAGCCCATGAATCATTTCCATGTTCATTGTAAGTTCCTTCAGCTTCATCAATCAAATTAAAATCTGCATCAAACAATTCAAAAGAACCGATAGTGTTATTATATGTCCATGAATCCCCATCTTCTAATAATTCGTCAACATTATCTCCGGCTATTGACATAATTGGAATAGTAATATCCTCATCTATAAAGTAAGTATTGGTAGAGTTAAAACTGGGTTTTACATCAGCATCTGATGAAAATGCTGCACAACGCACTACGGTTGTTTCATCAATAGTTAGAGCGCTTGTGTATGCTGTTGATGATGATGTAGGTGCTTTTCCGTCTAATGTATATCGTATTGTAAGCAGGGGATCAGTTACAGAAATTGTTACTGTTACGGAGCCTGTAAAACTTCCCGCATTGGGTTCCATGTTTGGCTTTTCAGCATATGCTTCATAATGGGAAGTAGTATTTAAAGCATTTGGAGTAGGGTCAGTGAATATATACCACATTGCAAGACCATCAGGGTACCTTCCCCACGAATGATTTTTTTGATTGGCTATTTCAATTTCATTTTGGTCTATAATTGTTCCTGATACGTCAGAAAAAACTACTGCTTCAGCACCGTTTGTTTGTGTTAATTTAAAATTTGTATGGTAATTAGATCCTTCAATTGCGTCACGACTGCTGCACCAAAACCTTAAAACACCACCTGCACTAATACTAATACCTGAAGGAATTTCCCATTTTGCAGGATCATCTGCCCTGTCGCTAAGATGGAAGCCCGTGAGATCAACCGATGTGGCTCCTGCATTATATAACTCGATCCAGTCTTCGTATTCACTGTGGTTGTCCGTAACATCATTATAATTTGCAGCGCTAAATTCATTGATCATTACCTGGCTGTAAGTAATGCTGTAAAATGATATCGCAAAAAGGAGGAGTAAATATTTAAATTTCATGATAACAGCGTTTAGCGTAAAGAGTTATAAAATTACGTTTTTTTGTTCAATGATGGATTTTTAATGTCATAGATACATCATTTAACATAACTTTATATCCTTTAAGTCTGACGGAATAAAACAAAGAAACGTTGATAGACAGATTGCCTAAATTTGCCCGGCAATTATTATTATATGAAAGCTGTAATACCTGTAGCGGGAGTTGGTACCCGGCTCCGACCGCACACATATTCTCAACCCAAACCATTAATACCTGTGGCCGGAAAGCCTATTCTTGGTTTTATTCTCGACAGGCTTATAAGTGCAGGATTTGATGATTTTATTTTTGTAATTGGTTACCTGGGAGAAAAGATTGAGGAGTTTGTAACGGATAAATATCCGAAAATAAAAACGCATTTTGTGGTGCAGCAAACAAGGGAAGGTTTGGGCCATGCAATTTATTTATGCAAAGATCTATTTGAAGAAGGGGAAGAAATTTTTATTGTATTAGGTGATACAATCTTTGAAGCAGATATTGAAAGTGTTTTGAAAATGGAAACTTCTGCA
>JACMJP010000019.1 GCA_014380545.1 Chitinophagales bacterium
ATAGTTATACTTTAATTAAAAAATTAATTAATTCGTGTTTATTAAAATTTATGTGTGATTAATTCTCCCCTTGAATGCAGGGATATTGAGGTGTGAATATGAATGTAAAGGATAGCCTTTAATGGCATCTCTCTATTAATTATATTTAAGCGATATAAGTTCGCTTTTTTTGCAAAATATAAATACATCCAAATAAAAAGACCAATTGAAATAGGCAGATTACACCCCAGCCTGGGAAATGCTTACAAAAAAAAATTACAAATGGACTGTTTTTATTTTACTCTCTTTGTATTTATAGCTTTAACCCAATAATTTTTTTCACAAAGCGGGCAAATATGTTGTGATCCCGGTATCAATGTATCAGTGAAGCCACAAAAACTGCATGCATAAATATCTTCTGCTTTTATTTGATGCGTTTGTTTTTCTAAATTTTCAGGAAATACGGGTAATCCATATTTTACTTCATCATCAGGATAATAATAAATACTCAAGCTACCTGAAGATTCAATATATGCTTTTTCAATTTGCCCTAAATGAGAAATACTTTCTATTCGGAGATCGGCCAGATACTCATCCTGCGACAGTCCCTCTTTTTCCAAAGTTTCGATAATAAAATGCCCGTTCTCTATAATGCGCAAATGTTGTCCTTCTACTGCAAATTCAATCCATTTACTTTTAGATGAAAGAAAAGTCATGAGTTTATATAAAACGAGAACCATAATAAACACAAGAATACAAGGTATAATACCCACATTACTATAAAACATAGCATCCCCTGCTGCTGAGCCCAGGCTAATAATTACTACTATTTCAAATATTTTTTGATTGATACTTTTTCTTCCTAATAGCCTAACTGTGATAACAGCAACTGCAAACATGATGAAAGAACGAAATATAACTTCTGTAAAAAATAGCCAGTGGTCCTCACCAAATAGTATAGTGTGCCAGTTAAACACATCGGACGACGATTGTAGTAATACATGCATATATTTATTTTTAATAGATTAGCAAGGCTACAAAATTATAAATGGATGATTTATATAAGCTTAAAAAAATTTACCATCTATATTTAAATCTTTATTAGTCTTTTCTTTTTAATTTTCTTTTTTTCATCGCTTCCTATTAAATCAGCATAAGGTTGCAATCCGGGAATATGTGAACAGACAATTTTAGTAATGCCCAATAAAGGAATAGCAAGAATAAGCCCGGCAACTCCCCATAATAATTCAGCCAGTACTAATCCTGCAATAGTAGCAAATGCATTTATTTTTACTTTTCGTCCCACTACTAATGGTTCAAGAAAATATGTTTGAAGAAATTGAACAGTAACATAAGTGCAGGCAATTTTTATTACAAGACTAATTCCCCCGCCCTGTGTAATCCCCATAAGCATGGTAATTACATTACCCGTAAAATTTCCAACAAATGGAACCAGTTCAAGTATGCCGCATAATACTGCAAACAATAAAGCATGTTCAACCCCAATGATTGTAAAGCCAATTCCATACATAATCCATAAACACCCTATCATAATAGCAAGACCTGAGATATATTGCTGCGATACTTTTTGAATATTATTAATAATAATTTTTGTTTCCGCATGCTCTGAAGGCAACCGCTGTTGAAGTATAAAATTGTAAAATTTGGTTCGTGTAGATAAAAAAATAAACGTATAAACTACAACAAGAATGAAGTCAACAAGAAAACCGAACAATATCCCGGTTATAGCGCTAATAACTTCGCTTCCTTCGCTGCCATTTGATGAGGAGTTTTCTATTATTTTATCCTGCTTCTGTTGTGATAAACCAAATTTCTCTTCTATCCATGTTTTTGCTTCACTAATTAATTGTTGCACCTGCGTTTGAATTCCCTGCATATCTTCAAAAACATTTCCTACCTGCCAAAATAATATTGCACTTATGCCAATACAAAAAGAAATAAACAATAAAACACAAATAAAGGCCGCTAATCCGCTGTGCATATATTTTTCTAACCGCACACAAAAAGGCATAAACAATAATGCAAGCAAGACAGCAAATACCATCGGAATAATAAATAATCTTGCGAAATATAACCCACCAAAAAATAAAAATAACCACAATAAAACTTTTAAGGAATAAGCTAATTGGAATTGTCGCATTTATAATGGGAAAGCATTATCATGCCATCTAAATTGTCAAACGCAGTATTGATATAATTTAAAAAATAATCCGACGACACTATTTGATTTTTCAAAAAACAATAATAAAATAAATTTCCCATGTTGTGGTTAGGATATTTTTACTCATGCTGAGAGAAATAAGTAACAAAACATTTAGCGGCACATCATAATTAGCTGAAGTTGAACGCTAACTATAATGGCATACTTTTAACAAGCTATAAATAAAATTATTTATATGGTAGACAATAACAAAGATCTCAATCGTGGTCCAGGTAATCACGGCGATCAAAACAAACAAAATTCTCAAAAAAATACACAGCAAAATACAGGAAACAGGGATACTACAAAAAATCGTGAAACAGATCAACTTGATCCTGAAGAAGAAGTAACTGCAGAAAACCAGGATCAGAATAGTCAAAAACGGACCCAGCAAAATAAAGGTGCTATGGGAAACCGGGATGAAACAAATGAACAGGATAATGATGAACAAAATGATCAGGACACTGATGAAGAAATTACAAGTGAGCAGGATACAGATGAAGAAGTAACTTCCGGTAATAAGGGAAATAAAGGAAATACTAATAACGGAAACGGTCATTAATAAATACTTACTAATTACCATTTACAGGAACAATTCCGAAAAGAGTTGTTCCTTTTTTTATATAATAAACCCTCCTGACAAGGGTTGTTTTAATCTTACAATAAAAAATTTAATATAATGTCTTAAAGATATTCCTCCCTTAGAGTTTATGATTTGGTGAAACAATTCAGTAACTTAATTCATATAATCAGGCGTTTATCCTTTAATTTTTAGAATGTATTTTATTGTTTGCCTTGCTTCATTATGGAGTACTGATAAAAAATAAATTCCAGTTTTATCTACATTGAAGAATATGTTTTCTAATTGTGTTGCGCCATACGCATTAATTATCTTTATGTCAATAAGTTCTCCCCTATCATTATATAATTGTAATTCTATAGATCCATGAACAGGCTCCTCGAAAGAAATATTTATCATATCGGCAGATGGATTAGGATATACAAATACCTTATTCTCATAAGATAATTGATTTAAAATGCCGGTTGTTGCAGTATCACAAGTGGTAAAGAAGGTATCGGTAAAACTTTGTAAAGGTCCATCGGGACAATTGCTAACTATATAATATTCATAG
>JACMJP010000136.1 GCA_014380545.1 Chitinophagales bacterium
AAAAGATATTTTTGAATCCACTTCCTGCTTCAAATCAGGAAAAAATAGTTTTACCTTATCGCCTGTTTGCACATATGCAGAATATGCTTCACTCACTTCACCTATAACTTTTAAACTGTTTGTATTCACTACTCTTATTCCATTAAACCCAGGTGAAGCCATTTGACCAACTTTAATATCAACTGCATCTACAACACCATTAATGGGTGAAATCAGTTTACTCATTTGCAATTGCTGCTTTGATGCAGCAAGAGAGTTTTCTAATGTTTCCACATTATTTTTTGCAGATAGATATTGCACTTCCGTTCCTATTTTCTGGTCCCACAAAGTTTTTTGTTTGTTATAAATATCTTTTGCGAATGAGAGTTGTGTTTCTAAAGTTTGCAATTGTTTTTCTGCAGCATCATTATCTAATTCGGCCAATACACTTCCAATGCCCACACTTTGCCCTTCACTCACATAAATTTTTTGCACTGCTCCCGGCATTTGCGCTGTTACTGTTACATTTTGATCGGCATCTACTTTTGCCTGTAAATCAATATAACTTGTGAACACAGTTGGCTGCATTTCTTCAATTATAACTAATTCAGATTTCATTGAAGCTGAATCACCACCGGCTTTTGAAATTTCTTCTTCGAGAGATTTAATCTGTTTATCAAGTTCTGTCCGTTCATTTTTTAATGAATCAAGTTTTACTTGCTTATCATCCGCTGTTTCATCAGATGATTTTGCGCCACATGATGCCAGCACAATAATCATTGCAACATATAAAAGAGTTCTTTTCATAAAATATATTTTTGAGTTTTTAAATTGGTTTTTAATTTTTTTTTATCACCTGTCATTTAGTATCCCAATGCCCGTTTCAAATTTGCTTTTGCATTCAATAAATTATATAATGCGCCAATATATGCTCCCTGTGTTTGAAATAATGAACTTTCAGCACTTGTTAATTCCAGGCTGCTGCCAACCCCCTGCTGATATTTAATCAGGGAAACATTATATATTTTTTCAGCAAGTGTTATATTCGATTGCTGATTTTCAAGATCATTTAATGCGTTTTGGTAATCTGTTTTTGCTTTTGCAATTTCAAGTTGAATTGCCTGTGTTGTTGTTTGCTGCATCAGCTCAGCTTTTTGCAAACCAATCTGGGCATTTTCTATTTTATGTTTTTTATTTAACCCATCAAAAATAGGAACCTGCAATGAAACTCCTACTAATGCTGTTTCAAACCAGGGCTGATCTGCATTGAAAAAATCAAATTCATTGCGTTGTGCATTTTGTTGATAAGACCCGGTTAAAACCAAACTCGGGTAATATCCGGCTTTGTTTATACGAACATTGTAATCATTTAAAATTCGTGTTGTTTCAAGAATATCAAATTCAGGACGGGAAAGATAATTCTGGTCATTATCAATAAATATAAAATCACTTTGCAAAATATCCAATGAATCCGTTAGCTCAATTTCCTGGTTTACATCAATACCAATTTGAAATTTTAAAAATGTTTTTGCCAATTCAGTTTGGCGTTTTACATTTTCAAGGTTTGTTTGCAGATTGGATAAACTTATTTTTAAACGATCTACATCTATTTCTTCCACAAATCCCTGTTTATTTAATGCAGTTACATCATTTAATGTTTTGCTAAGATTATCAATATTTTTTTGCCAGATATTTTCTGACTCTGATGAAACTAAAGCAGTGTAATATGCAAGTTCTACATTTTTTCGTACATCAACTTCGGTTAGTTTTTGCTGGCTTTCCAGTAAGCCGACATATGTTTTTGCAGCATTTACGCCTACAAGCCAACTACCGTTAAACAATAGTTGCGAAAAACTTAGCCCTGCTGTTATATTTTGTTTTGTTCCGAATTGTACTTCTGCAAATTCTCCCGGTTCACCACCAAAAAATTCAGCTGGAATTAGTGATGTAGGTAATTTTAGGAAGTTAGTGTAATCAACACTGCCGCTTAATTGTGGTAATCCAGTTGAAAGGACTTCTCCCACAGTTGCTTGCGCTCCCAGCACATCTAATGCTGCGGCTTTTGTACTGTTATGATTTTGAGCTGCATAATCCTGAGCCTGTTGCAGGCTATATGCCTGCGATTGTGCATGAATGTTTACTGCAAAAAATGAAAACAGAATTAGTACTATCCATTTACTTTTCATAGTTGTTGTTTAATTTTTCTAAATATTTAATTCCTTTTTGTGTCGCAATTCCACGAATATGGTAATCTATAAAAACCGGGAATGTTTTTTCGGGAGGAAATTTATCATATGGAAATATTTCCTGATCTATAAACATTTCGGTTTTTGCAATATAAATTCTTGTAATAAGCTCAACATTAACTGTATCACGATATAGTTCTTCCTTAATTCCCCTTTTTAAATTGTGCTTGATACAATTGTATATTTCATTGTTGCGGTGATCAATAAAAATCTGCCAGCTTTCAGGGTGATATTTTCGCAAGTCAAACAGCAAACTGGGATTTAAGTTTTTACTCATTTGATGCATCCAGTTTGAAATGCCAAACATTTCATCTATTGCTGTTTTTGCTTGATGAATGATCTGTTCAACAATTTTATTCTCAAACTCAAAATGATTTTTTGTAATTTTTTTTACCAGTTCATCTTTATTCTCAACGAACTGATACAAAGTTTTTTTACTGATCCCCAGCTCACGGCTCACATCATCCATCGTCACACTTTTTATTCCGTAACGCATGAACAACTTTTCGCACCGGTCTAATATTTTTATTACTTCACTCATTATTTTCTTCAATATGTTTTAAACGGCGGCAAAAATAAGTTCTGAAAACATGGGAAACAAAAAAATAGTTGAAAGTTTCCAAAGTTTTTTAAAAATTTAACATTTTGTTTATATTCTAAAGGAAACTTTCGGCAGCAAAAATGTATCTGATGTTTTATTCCGGGAAAAAGTATTCGACGAATGGGAGAAAATAGAGGTTAAAGCGTCAGATAATGCGTTTAATGTGCGATACTGATAAGGAATAATTAATAAGGTCAATTCCTTCGATCACATTTATTCCAGGTCTTTTTCCAATATCAAATGAACCAAATGTATCATCTATGCCCAGAAACTTTGCACCATATAAGGTGGCCCATCGCAGCATATCTGGAGTTTTTATTTCAGGAAAAATTTTTTGAATAGTTTTTAATTCTTCCAGGATAGATAATTGGTGATTGCTTGCAAGACTATCTGTTCCAATTGTAATATATTGCACATGATCCATTAGCATTAAAATATCAGGCAGGCGATCTTCTATATATAAATTCGCATTAGGACAGAAACACCAAAATAAATTTGGATGCAGATCTTCTGCCCAATCAGCGTCCCATGTAGTTGCGATGGTATTATGTACTAATAAGGTTTTTATGTTGCGATTAAAATATGGTAATAAACTTTCAAGAGATGTTTTTCGTGGCGGCTTAAATTCATTCAAAGGAATATTCAATTCACGATATAATTTTCTTATCATGCCGCTTCCCTGTAAATAAAATTCATTTTCATCATTACTTTCCAGCATATGAATGGTTGTAGGTTTTCCGTTTTCATAACAATTGCGGGAAATCATTTTTACTAATTCTATACTCACGGAATACGGAGCATGTGCTGCAAGCGATGCATGAATACCAAATCCCCGTGCACTTGCCAGTAATTTTTCTCCATTCTGCATTACAGCAAATACTTTAAACGGATCAATAGAAAGCAATTCAACAAATGTGTGATAATGTATATTGCGTTTTGATTTAATTGGAAAGGAATCTATAGTATTTGAAATATCTCCAACGGCCACAATACCATTCTTATACATTTCTGCGTCGGCTTTTTCCATTGCAATTTGTTTTTCTGCAATATCAGCTTCTCTTAGTTTTGTTACCTGTAATAAAAATTCAACTAACCCGGTTTTTTCCGGAAATTTATTTTTAAGATGTGATAACTCTAGATGACAATGTGTGTTAATCAGGCCGGGAATTAATGCTCCCTGATATCTTTCTAACTCACCTTCTGTAAATTCATGCACATCTTTTATTCCTATTATCTGCCCGTCATCACTTATCAGTAAAACCTTTTCTTTCATTGGTTGTGATGTGATGGGAAAAATAATGTCAGCGGTAATATGACGCATGAGGCAAAACTAATTTTATTTTTGCCACAAGAACATAAAGGGCGAAAGAAAAGTTACGCAACGTAATTTTGTTTTATGAAAAAAATAAAAATTATTAATACTTCTTCTAATCCAAACCCATCTTATGCAACGGCATTCTCCGCAGGAATGGATTTAAGGGCAAATATTTCTGAAACCGTAGAATTAAAATCATTGGAAAGAAAATTAATACCTACAGGAATATTTATTGAGTTACCTGCAGGATATGAAGCACAAATTCGCCCGAGAAGCGGGTTGGCAATTAACAGCGGCATTACTATGCTAAATTCTCCAGGAACAATTGACTCAGATTACCGTGGAGAAATAAAGGTGATCGCAATTAATTTATCTTTTGAACCTTTTATTATAAATAACGGAGATAAAATTGCACAAATGGTAATTGCAAAACATGAAACCATAGAGTGGGAAAATGTAGAAGTACTTTCCGAAACAAAAAGAAACTCAGGAGGCTTCGGGCATAGTGGTAAATAAAATAGAAAGCTGTTTAACAAACTTTATTTAAATCGCAAATTATATTGAACTCCCCTTAGAAGATTTAGGGGTATCTTTGCCATCCAATTTTAAAAGAAATGAAGGTCATTATTCCAATGGCGGGAATGGGAAAACGCATGCGCCCGCATACATTAACTGTTCCGAAACCATTAATTGCTGTTGCAGGGAAACCTATTGTTCAAAGGCTTGTAGAAGACATTGCACAAACAACGGATGAAAAAATTGAGGAAATAGCGTTTGTTGTTGGAAGGTTCGGAAAAGAAGTGGAAAATGGATTAATGGCAATTGCAGAAAAACTTGGAGCAAAAGGAAAGATATGTTATCAGGATCAACCGCTGGGCACTGCACATGCAATTCTTTGTGCAGGTGATACTGTGAGCGGACATATAATTATTGCATTTGCTGATACGTTATTTAAAACCGATTTTAAAATTGATAAAGAAAAAGATGGAGTTATTTGGGTGAATAAAGTGGATGACTGGAAAAATTTTGGTGTTGTGCAATTACATAGCGAAGGATATATTGAAAATTTTGTCGAGAAACCAACCCAGTTTGTAAGCGATCTTGCAATTATCGGCGTCTATTATATAAAAGACGGGGATACATTGCGAAAAGAAATGCAATACTTATTGGATAACGAAATAAAAGATAAAGGTGAATATCAGTTAACCAATGCATTGGAGTCAATGCGCCGGAAGGGGTCAAAATTTGTTCCGGGTAAAGTAGATGAGTGGCTTGATTGCGGAAATAAGGATTCGACTGTTTATACAAATCAGAGAGTTTTGGAATTAAAACAAAAGAGTGAAAAATTAATTGCTGATTCTGCAAATGTGAAAAATACACAGGTAATTCATCCATGCTACATTGGTGAAAACGTTTTTATTGAAAACAGTGTCGTGGGGCCGCATGTATCAATTGGGGAAAATTCGACAATAAAAAATAGTGTGATCTCAAATTCAATCATTCAATCATCAACAATCATTAATAATAAAATAATTACAAATTCCATGATAGGCAGCAATGTACAGTTGACAGGAAAAGCAGATGATATGAGCGTTGGTGATTATACTGCTGAAATAAATTAATAAGAATGAATTTTAAAAATATTTTACCTTTTACTGTTTTTTTCCATTTGCAGGATAGAATTGTGCCGGCGAAACTGTTATATATACAAAACTTTTTTATTATTGTTATTCTACTTCTTGCTTCCTGTAAGACACAACAGCAAACACAAACAAATCACGGTTTTCAATTGCCGGATGAAATTGTTGTAGATGAAATATCATCTGGCACCCGGGGCGGAACAGAAGACACACTCTATATTGAAAGAACATTTATAGATGCATGTAAATTAAAAGCATTGAATGATTATGAAGGTGCAATTGTTTTGTTAAAAGAAATATTAAGAGTTGATGAAAATAACGCACCAGCTTTATATGAACTCAGTAAAATTTATTTTGAATACGGCAGAACTGAAGATGCGGCAGAGTTATCAAAGGCAGCAATAAAAAACGATGGTAATAATGAGTACTATCAGTTATTGCTTGCAGATATTTTAACCTACAATAAAAATTTTCCTGAAGCTGCAAAAATCCTCGAATCACTCAGAACAAATTATCCTAAAAAAACAGATAATTATTATCAGCTTGCATATGTATATGAAAGAATGAATGAAGTGGATAAAAGTATTTCTGTTTTAACTGATGCAAAAAAACAATTTGGGGAGGAAGAGAGTATTTTATTTGAATTACAGCGGTTATATATCCGTTCTGGGGATGCAGAAAATGCAATTGAGAATTTACAAAAACTTATAACGCAAAATCCCGGCAACCCTGCTTATAAAAGCATGATAGCGGATGTGTATGAACTTGTGCGCAATACTCCGCTTGCAGAAACAACATTTAATAAATTGCTTGCTTTAGATCCAGATAACCCGGACCTTTTATTCCGCCGGGCAGAAATGGAAAAGGAAAATAAAAAGTATACATCGTATTACAACGAAATAAAAAACATATTCGCCAATGCTGATATAAACATTGATAAAAAGATATTTTTCTTAGTGCCATTTGTTGACTCCGTAGGCAAAAAGAATTTCGTTCAGCAGGATTTTATTCTTGAGCTTTCTAAAATTTTAACTGACGTTCATTCTGAAGATGCAAAAGCATTTGCAATGCGGGGAGATTTTTTATATTATGCCGGACAATATAATGATGCAAGAAAAAATTACCGGCAATCTATTGCAATTAGAAGTGATGTATATGATGTATGGATGAAATTATTTTATATTGATGCAGACAGCAAACAACCCGATTCATTATTTGCAATTACGACGGAGTCCCTGGAATTATATCCTAATCAACCTATGGGATATTATTTTAACGGCATTGCGTTAATGGACATGGAGAAATATGATGATGCGATTTTGGTTTTAAAAAGGTCTATTCCATTAACAGCATCTAACCCAACATTAAAAGCAGATATTTATTTCAGACTGGGAGATATTTATAATGAAATGAAAAATTATGCTGAGAGCGATAATGCATACGAAACAAGTTTACAGATAAATCCAAAAAACCCGTATGCATTAAATAATTATGCTTACCATCTTTCTGTTCGTGGAGACAAGTTGGAGGAAGCCGCAAAAATGGCGATGATAGCAAATGAATTAGTCCCAAATAATGCATCGCTCCTTGATACTTACGGATGGATCTTATATAAGCAGCAAAAATTTGATGAGGCAAAAACCTGGATTGAAAAAGCATTAAAGAATGGCGGATCTGATAGCGAAGTGATTATTGAACATTACGGGGATATATTATTTAAGCTTGGCGATAAAGATGCTGCGCTTGAACAATGGAAAAAAGCAAAACAGCTTGGCATTGGTTCTGAATATCTTGACAAAAAAATTCAGGATGGAAAACTGCATGAATAAAATAAATTTCTACATTGCCGGATTCATCTTCATTTTATTTTCCTGCGGAACGACAAAAAATATTACCGGAGGAAAAATACAACAACTTTCCATCGATGAGCTCGATACAAAAATTAAAGAAAATACTTTTCAATTTAATACACTTACCGCAAAAGCAAAAATTGATGTAAGCAGCGAATCAATGAATCAAAGTGTGAATGCGAATATTGAAATGGAAAAAGATAAATTCATTGGCATTTCATTAAGAGTATTGGGTATTGAAGGTGCAAAAATTTATATCACCCCCGATTCAGTAAAAATTCTTGATCGTATCAATCAGAAATATTATCCCAGGGATTTTTCTTACATAGAAAAATTGTTTTCTATTAAAGCAGATTTTCAAACGCTGCAAAAGTTATTGCTGGGCGATGTTATTTATTTTGAAGGAACAAAATATCCTCTTGTGCCTGATAGCTGTACCTGTTATGAAATGGTTGTGCAAAATGGTGCGTTAAAAAATACTATAAAAATTTTTCCATCGTTTGATGTCATGCAAATGTTTGTGGAAGACATGCAAAACAAAAGAACGATGATGCTCACTTACGATGATTATCAAAACTTAAAGGGGCAAAACTTTTCATTTTTAAGGACAATACGAATTGATGCTGTTGAAATGTATGCAGTTGACATGGAGTTCACAAGCGTAACTTTAAACGAACCTTTAAACTTTACGTTTCCGGTGAATTCAAAGTATGAAAAAGTTACAGATTAAGTTTAATAACTCAACCCCCCGATTCTCTGGAGAAGGCTTCCTGCTGGCAAACTATTTATTAAATGATAAATCTAATATATGCTCTTTCATACCCTTTTTTTGTTTGAGAAATTTTTTTAACGGTAATTTAACTCCCGCAATATTAATTTTTATTTCCATTTTATTGATTCCGCAAAAAGAAGCATCTGCACAAACAGATAAAAAGACTTTACAAAACAAATATGAAAAATTGCAGGATGAAATTA